>JAMNYG010000033.1 GCA_023622945.1 Bacillota bacterium
AATATAAAATACGAAAGATATATATAAGAAGAACAAAAGACATTCATGAGAAAAGATACACAAGAAAGGATACATAAAAGAGGATACATAAGAAAGGAATGATTGCATGAGGGTAACCAGGTTGAAAAAATTCAGGAAACTGCGGCACAGAAAATACAGAAAAGTGCTCATGTTTACAGTGGTATTCCCTTTTCTCTGTATCCTGATCGGTTATATCATTACTTCGGTTATAATACTGCCTGCAATGTCGAAGTAAATCTGCGACCTGCCTTTCAGCATCATTAACGGCCATATGCCATAAAATCACTCTACGCATATCAGGTCCTTTATTTTTGAGAATTTGTTTTCTTTTATGCCCGGCACTTTCATAATATCCTCAATAGTCCTGAATTTTCCGTTGGCCTCCCTGTAGGCAATGATATCCCTGGCCGTCTCCTTTCCTATGCCCGGCAGCGTATCAAGCTCATCAATTGACGCAGTATTAATGTTTATCTTTTTTCCTGCTATGTCGCCCGTTACGTGTTCACCTGCCAAAGCTCCTCCGCTGTCCCTGATAATTGCAACTCCGCTTCCCGCCGGCGATGCTCCCGGGGATGAACCTTGAGACGAAGGTACGGACTCCTGCATGCTTTCTTTTTTTGACTTTATTTTCAGCATTACATTTTCCTTCAGTTCATAAACCAGGTTTATGTTTTCCAGGTCGGCATCCTCTGTAGGTCCTCCTGCTGCCTTTATGGCATCATCGATAAGCTGACCTTTTTTAAGCGTAACTATTCCTGGATTTTTGACGCATCCCACTACGTAAACCTTAATTGTTTCAACCCGATCATCGCCTTCAGTCCCGTAATCTGGCACGCCGTTCTTTTCTTCTTCTGCTTTGCCTTTATTGCCCGATCCGGCTGTTTTTTCGGATGTGCCAGGATCATCGCTGTTTATCTCTTGTATGATATCTGAAGTTTCTGCCAAAAACACAATTCCTCCGTAATTGCTGCTCAAGATAAAACCTAAGGTTCCCAGCATCAAAGCAGCGGCCAGTACCATGCAGCATAGGGCAACCCTGCTTATGTAGACACGTTTGCCGAACACCTTAAATTCCACCACAATCCTCCTTAGTACCGAAATTATAACATATATTTCCATTAATACTGCAAAAATGTTCAAAATCCTTCTTTTTTTGAAATTTTTTGTAAAAAATTTATTTTTGGTTTTTTTGTGGTAATGCACAATTTTTGCTTTTTTTCTGATATACTTATTTCTGCATCAATAATACAGCATAACTAACAGCATACCGGGGGGCCATGATGAAACGGATCGTATCAGTACTGCTTGTTTTAATCATCATTCTTTTGCCTGGAACTTCAGTACATGCTGAAGTCCTTGATTTGGACGCACCTGCATATATCCTTGTCGATCCAAAGACGGGACAGGTTCTTGCTGAGAAAAATGCAGACCAAACTATATACCCGGCCAGCATTACCAAATTAATGACGGCTATCATAGCCGTTGAAACAGGTGATCTCAGCCAGGTCCTGACGGCCAACCAGGAAGCCATTGATGACATAGGTTACGGCGGCATGAACATAGGTATTATGGTGGGTGAGGAAATCCCATTGATAGACCTTTTGCATGCATTGCTCATCAGCTCGGCCAATGAGGCTGCCAACATCATCGCAGACAATCTGGCTCCTTCCTGCCGTGATTTCCTTGATTTAATGAACGCAAAGGCAAAAAGCATCGGAGCCGTTAACACTCATTTTGTCAATCCCTCGGGTATGCATGATGACAACCACTACTCTACCGTACGGGATATCGCCAGGATTGCCATGTACGCTTACACCAAGCCCGTAATCCGCGACATTGTAGCAAAAAGAAGCTATCAGATGCCGGTTACAAACAAACATGAATCCTGGGATACGTTACGGGTGACAAACAGGCTTTTCGGATATGCATCGGAATATTATACGCAGGTTACGGGAATGAAAACGGGGTATACAAACCAGGCAGGAAACAACCTGGTATCAACTGCATTAAATGAAGACGGACTTGAACTCATGGCTGTTGTGTGCGGTGTAAGAACCACAGACCCAAACAACAACGTTTATACCATTTCCAGGGAGCTTCTTGAATATGGCTTTAAAAACTATTCGCTGCAGAAACTGGTCAGCAAGGGCACTTTTGTCAAAAGAGTGCCCGTTGAAAATTCCCGGGATCAAACCTTTGTAGATCTGGTTACTCAAACCGGACTTGAAGCCGTACTGCCAAACCAAAAGGATGAGTGGAACCTCAAGATAAGCGTCAGGATAAATCCTTCCATAAAAGCGCCGCTGGAGAAAGGGGAAATCCTCGGGTATGTTGATTATGAAAGAAACGGCGTACCCCTTGGAAGAGTGAATCTCATTGCATCTCAATCGGCAGAAGAAGCAGCATCCGTCAAAGAACTGATCTCTGAGGCTCAGGTCAAAGTATCCTCTGCATTTCCCAGGATTTTTAAAATCCTGCTGTATATATTGATCGGGTTTGCTTTTCTAAGGTTTTCCCTGAAAAAAATCTCAAGGGCAATTAAGGTCCGAAAGCATCAACACTGATGCCATAAGGCATGTTCTTATTGCAGTATGTTTTGTTATAGCATGTGTTATTGGTGCATGTTTTAATCTGCAACATGTATTAGTCTGCAACGTGTTTTAATCTGGTAACATATCTTGACTTATAGCATGCTTAGCCCTAAAAAACTATATATTATTGCATATACTGCATTAATAATCATAAGTAACTAAATATTGCATTAATATCACCTGATAATATATAATAACGTCTAGGATCTTACATGCAGATCATTATCAAAGGAGTGAATTGATGATGACCCAGGAACCCCTTTACAAGGTAAGACCCATAAGAGACCTGAAGGATATGCTGGAGCAAAGCGTAAAACTCTTCGGCGACAGAAATGCATTTCTGATAAAAGCACCTGATCAAAGCTACAAAGGAATAAAATATTCCGAGTTCAAAAGTGATGTTGTTGCCTTCGGCACAGCGCTTACAGACCTGGGATTAAAAAACGAGTTTATCGCCGTGATAGGGGAAAACCGATATGAATGGTGCGTCACATACCTGGCGGTGGTAAACGGAACCGGGGTAATCGTCCCTCTTGACAAGGAGCTTCCTCCTGCGGAAATTGAGAATCTTCTGATCCGTTCAGAAGCAAAGGCAATTGTTTTTTCAGGAAAGTATGAGAATATAATGAGAAGGCTGCACACCACACTATCCTCGGTCAAGTATTACATAAACATGGACGCTTCTGAAGATGAACAGTATTATCTGTCTTACAGCCGGCTGGTCCAGAAAGGAAAAGAGCTTATTGCAAGCGGAGTTCGTACGTTCCTTGATGCCACTGTTGATCCCGAAGCGATGAACATGCTCCTTTTACTTCGGGCACCACAGATCTTGCAAAAGGTGTCATGCTTTCCCATAAGAACATCTGCTCCAATATGATGGCAATATGTTCTTCCCTTTACATTGATGAAAACGACTCGGTTCTCTCCATACTCCCACTCCATCATACATACGAATGCAGCAACGGTTTCCTGGTGATGATATACAACGGATGTACAATTTCCTTTGCTGAGGGTTTAAAACACATACCCAAAAACCTCAAAGAAACCAGACCTACCATTCTTCTTCTGGTTCCTCTTATCCTGGAAAATATGTATAAAAAGATATGGGCGCAGGCATCCTCAAAAAAAGGCATGAAAACAAAACTTCAGCTTGCTCTTGCCTTAAGCAGTTTTCTGCTCAAATTCAATATTGATATAAGGAAAAAGCTTTTCCACCGGATACATGAAAACCTGGGAGGACGAGTCAGGCTGATCATTTCCGGTGCTGCAGCCATCAATCCTGAGGTCTCCAAAGGCCTTCGTGCAATGGGTTTTACAGTACGCCAGGGATATGGGCTCACTGAGTGTTCACCTATTGTAACGGTAAACAGGGAAAAGAAATTCAGGGATGATTCTGTTGGGTTACCTCTGCCCGGCATTGAAGTCAGAATAGACAATCCGGACAGTGAAGGAATCGGAGAAATTGTAGTAAGAGGCGATAATGTAACTTTAGGATACTATAGGGATCCCATAGCAACGTCCAGGGTGCTTAAAGACGGCTGGCTCTATACCGGCGATTTGGGACGCATGGATAAAGACGGATTCATTTACATAACAGGACGTAAAAAGAACGTAATCGTAACCAAGAACGGCAAAAACATATTCCCCGAGGAAGTTGAAGCATATCTTAACAACAGTCCGTACATATTGGAGTCCCTTGTATATGGAAAACTTGATGAAGCTTCAGGGGAAACCCTGGTATGCGCCCAGATAGTACCTGATTTTGAAGCCATTAAGGAAAAACTGAAACAGGATCAGGTATCCGATGAGGATGTGCATAGAATCATATCTGAAGAGGTTAGGATGGTAAACAGAAGCATGCCTTTGTATAAGCACATCCGCCAGTTTACGATACGTGAGGAAGAGTTCGCCAAAACCACAACCAAAAAGATTAAGAGATATGTCGAAAAGATCGGATAGCCATATGTTGAAAAGATCGGATAAGATTTAAATGGAGACACTGAAATTTAGATGCGGACACAATTTAGATGAGGACACTAAAAACGGGGACACTTCTCAGCTGCCAAGTAAATCTTCACAGCAAGAGAAGTGTCCCTTAACTTAATCCATTGCTTTCAGGTTTGAGAAATATACCCTTTTATTATATCCTCACCCTTGCATTATATCCTCTCGGGGACTTTACCTGTTTACAGCATAAGCATAATTCTCAAGAACATTCTTTACTCTGTCCTTAAGCAGCGATTCAGGGTCGTTTTTAAGGCTGCCGTTCCTTACCCTTGTATACTGAACAGGCAAAAACTGGCTTATCAGCGTCAAAGGTATGCCCGTTGTCCTCAGATTCTTTATCAGCCTGTTAATGGATTCCTGCACCTCAGGAACGGTGAGGTAATACCTGCACCTGTCGGAAAGGCTGAATTTCCTGGAAAATTTCAGTTTTCCCTCGCTGCCGTGATAATGCTTTTTCCAGTTTGCAGGGTTCTTAAGCATAGCCTCCTCAAGAACCTCTGAAAATCCGGATACCTCAATATCGGGGTGAATGGAAAGAAGCTCTCTTTCCATGCTTTCCAACGCAAACAAACCTTCTCTCAAGGCAAATGTCAATGCAGGACCTACCTTCAGAATTGCTATGCCGTCCTCCACCATTTGCCTTAAAGCCTCAGGCGTCTGGTAGTCAGTGGAATGTCCTTCAAATACCAGTCCCGGATAATCTTTCAGCGCTTCGCACAAATCCTTTGCAGCTTCACGATTATAATCGTGAATCACCTCATCGCCAAACTCCACTCCCGGTTGTACCACCACTGCTATTACGTTTTCCCAGGCTTCTTCAAGGCCGTACTTCTTAAATGCACTTCTAAAGAGATCAACGGTCTTCCTGAAATCACCCACATCGGTAACTTTCATTTCCTCTTCCTCGTTTTGACTGCCTCCGGGAACAGGAACTTCGCTTCCTATAACATATACGGGGTGAAGAGCGTCAGGGTTTTTCGACTTCAGTTCCTTAAAAGCATCTTCGGCAGCACGGCATAAAACTGCTCCCCTCTGGGCTATGACTGCCGGGTCCAGTGCCTCTTCCCTTGAATCTCCTCCCAGGCGCATGCTGGTGTCAATGTGTATCTTTGTAAATCCGGCTTCCACATATTGCCTCACCATAACAGCCGCATTTTCCATTGCAACCGATGCATCTTCCTGGGCCCATGGCAGCGGTCCCAGATGGTCTCCTCCGAGGATAACCTTTTCCCATGGAAAATTAATTCTGTCGGCAATATCCTTAACAAATCTCTTGAAATCTTCTGGCTTCATGCCTGTATATCCGCCCAGCTGGTTCACCTGATTGGAGGTGGATTCTATAAGGACATAACTCCCGTCTTCCATTGCCTTCTCCATTGAGGCTTCTATTACGTACCCGTTGGCACTGCAGACCGAGCAGATCCCCCTTGGGACGCCTTTTTTCTGCAATTCTACAATATCCTTCAAGGGATGTCTGTTAATCATTTTAGTCCTCCTGAAATATTTTAATGCTGCAGTTTATAATTTGGATTGTTGCCTTTGGTATATCTTTCCGTCACTCCACAATCTCTCCAGGTCGTAAAAGTTTCTGTCATCTTCATGGAATATATGCACAACAACGTTACCGTAATCAAAGAGTATCCACCTAGCGCTGTCATATCCTTCCCTGCGCAAGTGGCGGCAACCTGCCTCTTCCATTTTAAATTCCAGTTCATCTGCAAGGGCTCTGATGTGTGTTGAGGAAGTTCCGCTGCATATTATGAAATAATCCGTCAGCACCGATATGTCTTCAATGTTTATAATTCTAATATCTTTGGCTTTTTTGTTCTCAAGAATATCTGCGATTTTCTCTACCATCGCTTTGGATTCCAATAAATTAATCATCCTCTCTTTATTTTAACGTTTATTATAATGTTTTATAATAATGCATAATGGTGTGCTAAATATTATACCATTTATGGAATACGGTTGTGAATAGTTATCAGGGCAGGTAATCATGCCCTATTTCCACTCTCACATCAAACTCGGATCCTTCATCGAAAGCCTTTATTATCTCACCCATCCCAAGAAGCTGTTGAATATCCAGTCCAGCACCTATGTCCCGCCTTTCAATAACGGAGGTCTTAACAGGCTGGTTGGATTTTCCGTTACTTAAAACCACCTGATAATTGTTTGCCTCAAGGGTAGCCCTTACCTGTCTGCCAATATCTTCAACACCGGTGTAGTTAATAAGCTCAATCCTGATTTTTCTGTTCCCTTCTGATTGACCTTCAGGCACTTTATCAGGTTCTTCTTTTTGTTCTCCCGTCCTGTCGACACCCGTCTCTTCTGTATCTTCCTTCCGGGTATCCTCATCCTGCTGAACATCTGTCAGTATAACTCCGCTTGAATCATCCGCCGCCCTTGATTCCATGAACATGTTGAACGCCATGATAAAGGCCAGGTCCAGAATCAGAAAGGACCCGGTAATGAGCAACACCAGCTTGAAATACAGCTTTTTGTTAAAAGGCAGTTTCATTATTCCCCCTCCGTTGAAAGTCAATTGAAATTGAGCAGCCCGGTTTCTCACCTGCAGTTATTGCTAAAAACCAGGTAATTTCTTGCGTTTACGGTGTCAGGATGGATAAGGACGCCTTTTGTTATCACGCACCTGATGGTATTGTCAAGAGACATCAATACCGCTTCATCCAGGTTGGTGAAAGCTGCTTTTCTTACTTTTTCGATACCCGGATAGTTCCTGTTTGGCTCAATATAATCTGCAATATATATAATCTTTTCAAGCAGGCTCATATTCTCCCGTCCCATAGTATGATGACGGATTGCGTCCAACACCCGCTGGTCCTCGATACCGTACTCCTCCCGGGCAATGCATGCACCTATCTTTCCATGCAGGAGCTCAGGCTGTTCACGGCTTATGTCGTCCACTTCAATATTATTACGCCGGCACAGTTTCAAAAGTTCTTCTCCTTCAATGTCTTTTGCACAATCATGCAAAAGTCCTGCAACTGCAGCATTCCATTTATCCTCTCCATATATTTCGGCCAGTTTAACTGCAGTTTCCATTACACCGATGGAATGGATGAAACGCTTATTGTTTAAGGATTTTTTCAGTTTTTCCTTCATTTCTTCCAAAGTGAGTTTAACTTCTGCCATAAAATCACCAGGCTGTTAAAATAAATGTGTTCTGAAAATGTATAGTTTACATAAACAAAAATATAGGTTGACATAAATAAAAAATTATGGTTGAAATAAATAAACTTGCCTGAAAATGTACGGATAATACAAATAAATCCAAATGTAATGATTATATAATCAGATTTTATTTGTACAGTCCATTGCTTATTATATATCTTTCAACGCTTTCCGGCACCAGGTTTTTTATGGACCTCCCTTCTTTTACTCTTTTCCTGATGTCCGTGGAGGAGATTTCCATGGCCGGTATGGCTGCAACATGTATAACCGCACCATATTCCTGCCGCAGCCTTTGAATTTCTTTATTGAAATCGTCTTCCCTTCTGTTCCCCGGTCTGTACACTGCTACAAACTCGCAAAGGGAAAAGACCCTTCTGCAATCTTTCCAGTTGGGCAGGTCATACACCACATCGGCACCCACTATGAAAAAGAACCTTGTTCTCCCGCCATACATTTCCCTTAACTGTTCCAGAGTGTCAACCGTATAAGTGAACCCCGGTCTGGTTATTTCTATATCTAACGCACAAAAAAAGGGATTGGAATCCACCGCCTGGCGTACCATGTTCATCCTGTGCACTGCTTCTGTAACCTCAAGCCCCTTCTTATGGGGAGGTCTTCCGGTGGGTATGAAAAGCACCCTGTCAAGCCTGAACAATTCCCTTACCTTTTCCGCAATCATCAAATGACCGTTATGGATGGGATCAAACGTTCCTCCCGAAATACCTAACTTTTTATATAAATTTTGCATGTCCTGTTCCTTACAGCCCAATACTTGATTAATATTTACAGTATTACTTTAATATTATTTTACAGCACCGTCATTAATACTGCAACAAATCAGGCTTATTTTTATTTCCTGCCAATATCTTTCCGATAATACATGTCTTTGAACCGAATTTTTTCGACACCATTGTAAGCCTTTTCTATGGCATCGTCCAGCGTATCTCCCAAAGCCGTAACGCCCAGTACTCTGCCTCCTGCCGTATAAAATTCACCGTTTTCAAACCTGGTTCCGGCATGGAACACAATCATATCCGGGTCCTTCTCCGCTTCCCGGATGCCTGAAATCAGGTATCCGGTCCGGTATTCCTGAGGATAACCTCCCGAAGCCATGATCACGCATACGGCAGCCCTGTCATCCCAATCCATTTTCACAGTTTCAAGCCTTTCATCAATAACTGCATTAAAGATCTCAACAAGATCGGTTTTAAGCCTGGGCAGCACTACCTGCGCCTCCGGGTCTCCGAACCTCGCGTTGTATTCCAGCACCTTTGGCCCGTCCTTGGTCAAAATGAGGCCAAAGTATATAACCCCCTTGAATATGCGTCCTTCTTCATACATGGCATTTATGGTGGGCATGAAAATATGCTTCATGCAGTACCGGGCAATTTCATCAGTGTAAACTTTGCTGGGAGAAAAAGTGCCCATGCCTCCGGTATTAGGTCCTTCATCGTTGTCATATGCCCTCTTGTGGTCCTGAACGCTTACCATGGGAACGACTGTTTTCCCGTCGGTAAATGCTAGAACCGAAACCTCAGTACCCTCGAGAAATTCCTCGATGACTATTCTTTCTCCTGCACTTCCGAACATTTTCCCTTGCATCATTCCATTAACAGCATCGCAGGCCTCAACGAAGCTTTTTGCGATTATGACGCCTTTTCCGAGGGCAAGCCCGTCTGCTTTTATGACAATCGGGTATTCCTTATTTCTGAGATACTCAATGGCCTTACCGCTGTCATCAAATACCTGGTACTCTGCGGTAGGTATGCCGTACTTTTTCATCAACCACTTTGCAAAGGATTTGCTGGATTCAATGACTGCAGCATCCTTACGGGGACCGAAAGCCCTGATCCCTTCCTTTTCCAGGGCATCTACCATGCCTGCTGCAAGAGGATCGTCAGGAGCCACAACAACCATGTCCACGCCGGTTTCTTTTGAAAATTCCACTACTCCGTCAATATCCATTGCCTTGATGGGCACACACCGGGCAATGGCAGAAATACCTCCATTGCCAGGTGCACAGAATATTTCATCAACATAAGGGCTTTGAGCCAACTTCCAAACTATGGCATGTTCACGCCCGCCGCTTCCAACCACCAGAATTTTCATCTTTTTCCTCCATATAAAGGTTTGAATTTAAGTTAACGCATTATGCAGAATTGATGGGAATGTTATTCAATGTGATAACATTCCCCTTCATTCACGCCAGTGCAACAAATCAGTGCCTGAAATGCCTCATTCCGGTAAAAATCATGGCTATGCCGTGGGCATTGCACGCATCGATGGATTCCTGATCCCTGATGGATCCTCCCGGCTGAATGATAGCCTTAATGCCTGCTTTGGCGGCAGCTTCGACACAGTCTGAAAAAGGAAAGAACGCATCCGAAGCAAGAACGGCCCCTTTTGCCCTTTCTCCTGCATATTCTATGGCTATCCTTGCTGCCATTACCCTGTTGGTCTGACCAGGACCCACACCTATTGTCTGCTGACCCTTTGCCAGCACAATGCCATTGGACTTGGTATGTTTTACAACTTTCATTGCAAAAATAAGATCTTCCATTTCTTCCTTTGAAGGTCTGGCAACGGTGACATATTTAATATCTTCCATATTTAAAAGCTTGTCATCGTACGTCTGGACCAGAAGGCCCCCGGCCACCTTTTTCATGTCATATGATCCGGCCGGCACGCCGGCTGTAATGTTCTCTAGCTTAAGTATCCTTATATTCTTCTTTTTCTTCAGTATTTCAAGCGCTTCTTCGGTATAGGACGGAGCAATCACTATTTCAAGGAAAATCTTGTTAATCTCTTCTGCGGTTCTGGCATCAACTTCCCTGTTAAGAGCCACTATCCCTCCGAATATTGATACGGGATCGGCTTCATAAGCCCTGATATATGCCTCGTATATATTGTCTGCGCTGGCTACCCCGCAGGGATTTGCATGCTTTACTGCCACTGCCGTCGGCCTGTCGAATTCCTTCAGCAGTTCAATGGCTCCGTTTGCATCATTAATATTGTTGTAAGAAAGCTCCTTTCCGTGCAGCTGTACCGCGGAAGTCAGGCATCCGGCATTTTTGCCCACTTCCTTGTAAAATGCAGCCTTTTGATGAGGATTCTCGCCGTATCTTAAGTCCTGCACCTTTTCAAATGTAAGGGACAGGGTTTCCGGGAAGATATCTTCACCAAGATTGCTCCTCAGATAGTTGGCAATAAGAGTATCATAGTGGCTGGTATGCTCGAATACCTTATATGCAAGCCTGAACCTGGTCTTAAGGGAGACATCCCCCGTAGCCTTAATCTCTTCACAAACAGCAGTGTAATCGGCCGGATCCACCACCACTACTACATCCTGGTAATTTTTTGCAGCGGCTCTGAGCATGGTCGGTCCGCCGATATCGATATTTTCGATGGCTTCTTCCAGCTTTACGTTCTCTTTTTGTATGGTCTGTTTAAATGGATAAAGATTTATTACAACCATATCTATGGGCTTAATGCCCAATTCCTCCAGGCTTTTCATATGTTCCGGATTGCTTCTCATTGCAAGTATTCCGGCATGGATACCGGGATGCAGAGTCTTTACCCTGCCGTCAAGGCACTCGGGAAATCCGGTTACCTCGGATATTCCTGTAACCTTTATTCCTGCATCGCTCAGTGCTTTTGCTGTTCCTCCCGTGGATATGATTTCTACGCCAAGATTTTCAAGCTGCCTTGCCAGCTCCACAATTCCTGTTTTATCAGATACACTTATGACTGCTCTTTTTATCATGACTTTCACCTCTTTATCCTTACTTTTCTTCCTTCAACCACAAGCCTTCCCTCGGAAAAAAGCTTTATGGTCTCAGGTAGTATTTTCCATTCCGCTTCTTCCATAACCCTTTTCTGAAGAGTCTCAGGGGTATCGTCATCATTAATGTAGACAGGCTTTTGCAATATGATGGGACCTGTATCGGCCTCAGCTTCTACAAAGTGCACGGTAGCCCCGGTAACCTTTACACCGTATTCCAGTGCCTTTTTGTGCGGAATAAGTCCGTAAAAGCCTTTTCCGCAGAAGGAAGGAATCAGTGAAGGATGTATATTGATTGCTCTGTTCCTGTAATGCTCGCTGAATTTCTTTCCGAGGATGGAAAGAAAACCTGCCATTATTACCAAATCAACCCTATGTTTTTCAAAATACTCTATGATGGCTGCATCATAATCATCCAGGCTGTCAAAGTCCTTCCTCCTGAGGCATATTGCAGGTATGCCGTATCTTTCGGCACGTTTCAGGGCATATGCATCCGGCCTGCTGGATATAACGGCCACTACCGAACAATTGGAAAGATAACCGCTTTCAATGTTGTCCAGCACAGCCTGCAGGTTTGTGCCACCTCCTGAAACAAGAGCCCCTATTCTCAGCATATCTCCACACCTGCATTTCCTGCCGTTATTTCACCTATTACATATGCCTGTTGCTGGTGATGATTAAGATGTTCCACCACTTTACCTGCAATCTCTGAAGATACGGCAATAACCATGCCTATCCCCATGTTGAACGTATTGTACATTTCTTTATCCTCTATATTCCCAATGCTTTGAAGCAGCTTAAATATGGGCGGTACAGGCCACGTGCCCTGCCTGATCCTTGCCCTGAGACCTTCCGGTATCATTCTGGGTATGTTCTCGATAAATCCTCCTCCGGTAATGTGAGAAATCCCCTTTATTTCAAACCTGTCCTTCAGATCAAGTATGGTTTTCACGTAAATCCTGGTTGGCTTAAGAAGCTCTTCTCCCAGGGTTGTGTTCAATTCATTCACGAATCTCTTCAGCTTCTCCTCAGTTGGTTCCAGAAGCTTTCGCACCAGGGAATATCCGTTGCTGTGGAGACCGGATGAAGCAATTCCTATCAACTTATCCCCATCGCATATGGATTTCCCGTCTATAATCCGGCTCTTGTCGACTATTCCGACACAGAATCCTGCTATGTCATATTCATCCTCAGGATAAAAACCGGGCATCTCCGCAGTTTCGCCTCCTATAAGCGCGCAGCCCGCCATTACGCATCCATCCGATATTCCCTTTACAATGTCGGCCACTTTTTGCGGGACATTTTTCCCGAGAGCTATATAGTCAAGGAAAAACAAAGGTTCCGCTCCACAGCACACCACATCGTTGGCGCACATTGCCACACAGTCTATACCGACGGTATCGTGCCTGTCCATGAGAAATGCTATTTTAAGCTTTGTACCGACGCCGTCGGTCCCGGAAACCAGCACAGGTTCTTTGTACCTGTCTTTATCAAGGGCAAAAAGCCCTCCGAAACCTCCCAGGTCCGACAGCACTCCGGGCGTAAAAGTCTTCTGAACGTGCTTTTTCATTAATCTTACCGCTTCATAACCGGCTTCCACATCCACGCCGGCATCTTTATAGTTGGTCATTATACTCCTCCCTAAAGCATTATTAATCCCTGCAACCTTTTATTATCCGCAGGAAAACTTGCCTGCATCCGCAGGTATTTCCATGGGGTATTTTCCGTCGAAACACGCACTGCAGAAACCGCATTTAGCACCCAATGGCGTTTTAAGCAGTCCCTCAAGGCTGAGGTATCCAAGGCTGTCGGCTCCTATCATTTCCCTGATCTCTTCCACGGAATAAGCAGATGCCACCAGTTGTTTCCTTGACGGTATGTCTACCCCGAAATAGCACGGATATTTCACCGGAGGGGAACTCACCCTCATATGCACCTCTTTCGCTCCTGCGTTTTTAAGCATCTGGATTATTCTTCTGGATGTGGTGGACCTTACGATGGAATCGTCGATCATAACCAGCCTTTTTCCCCTGATCACGCTTTTCATGGGATTAAACTTAAGCATTACTCCGATTTCCCTTTGCCCCTGGTCAGGCTGAATAAATGTCCTGCCTACATACCTGTTTTTAAGCAAACCCTGGCCGTACGGGATTCCCGACTCTGCAGAAAAACCCATGGCTGCGGTAACCCCCGAATCGGGTGCAGCAATGACAAGATCGGCATCCACCGGGTGCTCTCTTGCAAGGAGCCTTCCGGCTTCATACCTTGATATATGGACACTGGCACCGTCTATGGTACTGTCAGGTCTTGCAAAATAAATGAATTCAAATATACACAGGCTGGTCTTCCCGCCGTTTCCCGTCTTGACTGATTTCAGGCCGTTTTTGTCTATAAGCACAATTTCTCCCGGCTCTACATCCCTTATGAATTCAGCTCCAATCACATCAAGAGCGCATGATTCCGAAGCAATGATATATGAATTGTCCAGTTTCCCTATGCAAAGGGGCCTTATGCCAAACGGGTCCCTTACTCCGATGAGTACTCCAGGCATGAGAAGGACCAGAGAATACGAACCCCTTACGTCTTTCATCATTTTCTGTATGGCTTCCTCTATGGTGCTGCTGGAAATCCAGTACCTGGATATGAGGTTCAATATCACTTCAGAATCATTGGTGGACTGGAATATTGCGCCTTCTTCCTCAAGCCTGTTCCTGATCTCTGCGGCATTTACAAGATTTCCGTTATGGGCAAGGGCTATCTGCCCTCCGCGGCATTTAATAACCATGGGCTGGGCGTTTTCCCTGAAACTTTCGCCTGTAGTGGAATAGCGCACATGACCTATTGCAATATCTCCCTTAAGATAATTGATTACCACTTCATTGAATACTTCCGGCACAAGTCCCATATCTTTGTGATACAGTATGGTATTGCCGTTATTTACGGCTATTCCGGCGCTTTCCTGGCCTCTGTGCTGAAGGGCATACAGGCTGTAGTAAGTGAGCCGGGCCACATCGTGGCTGTCGTTATTGTATATTCCGAAGACGCCGCATTCCTCGTGCAATTTGCCCGTCCCTTGTATTAACTGCATTTTGTCAATTCCTTTTTTCAGTTGCATACTATCCATCCTTTGTTTCAACCGCATACTGTTCATCTTCTGTTTAAATTCCATGCCGTTCATCTTTTGATCTAATTGCATATTGCTCATCTTTTGATTACATCACATACTGTTCATATTTTAATTAAACTGCATATTGTTAATCTTTCATTTCAATTGGATTTTATGATCGGTATTTTTGCAAACGGCCCTGACAGAGAGTCATGCTACAGATCCATAAGCCTTTCCTTCAGGGACGCATTTTTTTCCTCCACCTTCTCAGCAAGCTTCCTTTTATATTCCATCATCCTGTCCCTGAGCTCCATGTGTGCGGTGGAAAGTACCTGTACTGCCAGCAGAGCGGCATTTTCCGCTCCGTCGATTGCAACGGTAGCCACAGGGATTCCGCTGGGCATCTGAACTATTGAAAGCAGGGAGTCAAGTCCGTCCAGAGTGGATGATTTGATGGGTATGCCAATTACCGGAAGAGGAGTGTATGCAGCCAGTACACCCGGAAGGTGGGCAGCCTTTCCGGCTGCGGCAATTATCACATCAAAGCCGTTTTTATGTGCATTCCTTGCAAAGTCCGCCGCCTTGTCAGGTGTCCTGTGAGCAGAACATACCATCACTTCGGTTTCCACTCCGAATTCTTTCAAAAGCCTGATACAACCTTTCAAAACGGGAAAGTCCGAATCACTTCCCATGACGATTGCTACTTTAGGTTTTTTCTGATGTAATTCCATAAACACACCTTCCCATATACCTCTTAATAACAAGAGTCCGCCATTTTATTGACGGACTCTGAACTATTCCGGTATTCATCAGAGTTTAAGCACAGCCGTTATCACAAAGTTTACAAGGAACAGCACGCTTGTTATATACATTATCGGATGCACTTCTTTTGCCTGGCCTCTTACAACCTTGGATATCACATAGAAAATGAATCCTATGGCGATACCGTTTGAAATGCTGTAGCTGAGAGGCATCAAAGCAACCGTGAAGAAGCAGGGTATTGCAATGTTCAGGTCATCCCAGTCGATTTTTCCGAGAGATTCTACCATAAGTATTCCAACCACTATAAGTGCCGGAGCTGTTGCTGCCTGAGGAACAATGCCTGCTATAGGAGTAAGGAAGAGGCACAACAGGAACATGATTGCCACAACAACCGAAGTAAGTCCTGTCCTTCCTCCGACGCCTATACCTGCTGCGCTTTCAACGTAAGTGGTGGTATTGCTGGTTCCCAACAGTGCACCTATGGATGTTGCGGTAGCATCCGCGAACAAAGCCTTGTCCATCTTGGACCTGAACCCTTTGCTCTCAAAAAGTGCCAACTCGTCTTTGTCGTCAAATATTCCGCTCTTTCTTCCGGTACCTATGAAAGTTCCTATCGTATCAAAGGTATCCGACAGGCTGAATGCAAGGATTGTAGTTATTACTATGAATATCTTTGAAGGGTCATCAAACAGCCCTGTAAAATCAAGCTTAAATAATGTTTCACCTATAGCTGCAACCGACTGAGTCTCTCCTCCGAATTGTGTCAGACCCATAGGGATGCCTATTATGGTAGTGGCGATAACACCTATCAGTATGGCACCTTTAACCTTAAGAAGCATAAGAACTATGGTTATTACAAGTCCTATCAAAGCCAGAATTGCATGTTTGTCTGCAAAATTCACAAGGGCAGGTACTATTTCCCCGTTGGTTACAACCGTCCCCAATTCGCTTATGGAACCTTCCGAAGGTATGGTTGCAAGGAAAGTCGGGGCATCTGCAGTAAATTTAATGAAATGAGCATTTTTTATACCGATATAAGCTATGAAAAGACCTATTCCTCCGCCGATTGCATATTGAAGCGGTTCAGGGATTGCTTTTATTATGGCTTTTCTTATCTGGGTTGCGGTTATAATGATGTTAATAATACCGCAGATAAATACCAATGCCAAAGCTTGCTGCCAGGTGAATCCAAGGGCAAAACATACCGTAAATGTAAAGAATGCGTTCAGACCCATTCCAGGTGCCTGGGCATAGGGAACATTTGCAAACAGACCCATTACAAGAGTACCGATTACCGCTGCCAGTATGGTTGCTACAAATACGCCTCCCCATGGCATCCCGGTCAGAGAAAGTATGCTTGGATTGACAAAAATTATATATGCCATAGTAAAGAATGTGGTCAATCCGGCAATTATTTCTGTCTTAATATCCGTACCGTTTTCCTTTAACCTGAAAAACTTGTCTAGCATTGATGACCCTCCTTACAAAACGTTTATGCTTCAAATAATAATTACACAAGTATAGTAACAGAATCGTCATCCCGTTGTCAATGAAATCGGGTCAAAAATACGAACATTTTTCGAATAATAAGCTATATTATTCGTATTTCCTTTCTTTTTTTCACTATATTATAGCATGATAAATAAAAATTTTCCCTGATAACGCCAAAAAAATCATCCGTCTCACTGTCGCTTAACGAAAAATCCGAACATTAAAAACAGGAGACGGATGTTTGTAGTTGTTGCCACTGTTTGTGGATTACTCCCACTCTATGGTTGCAGGAGGTTTGCTGGTGATATCATATACAACTCTGTTTATATGCTTTACCTCATTGACTATCCTGTTGGATACCCTTTCCAGTATTTCATGCGGAATTCTTGCCCAGTCGGCTGTCATAAAGTCGGTGGTTGTAACAGCCCTCAGGGCAAGGACATAATCGTAAGTCCTCTCATCGCCCATGACACCAACGCTTCTCATGCCGGTAAGAACGGCAAAATACTGGTTGATCTGTCTGTGGAGACCCGCATTTGCAATCTCTTCCCTGAAAATGTAGTCGGCATCCCTCAATATATCAAGCTTTTCCCTAGTCACTTCTCCTATCACCCTTATGGCAAGCCCGGGACCCGGGAAAGGCTGTCTCCACACCAGTTCTTCCGGAATACCAAGCTCAAGTCCTACTTTGCGGACCTCATCCTTGAAAAGATCTCTCAGAGGCTCGATTATCTCCCTGAAATCCATATGTTCCGGCAAGCCTCCGACATTATGATGGCTTTTGATTACAGTTGCATCACCTTTTCCGCTTTCAATAACATCGGGATAAATGGTACCCTGGACCAGGAAATCCACTTTGCCAAGTTTCCTTGCCTCATCTTCAAAAACCCTGATGAATTCCTCGCCTATAATCTTTCTCTTGGTTTCAGGGTCGGTTACACCGGCAAGCCTTTTCAGGAATCTTTCACTTGCGTCTATTCTTATAAGCTCCATGTCAAACTGCTTCCTGAAAACCCGTTCCACCTGATCGGCTTCATGTTTCCTAAGCAGCCCGTGGTCTACAAAAATACAGGTGAGCTGTTTTCCGACAGCCTTGTGGACCAGTACGGCTGATACCGATGAATCGACTCCTCCTGAAAGAGCACACAGCACTTTCTTATCCCCTACTTTTGCTCTTATTTCGCATATGGATTGCTCAATAAAAGAGGACATTTTCCAATCTCCCGAACATCCGCAGACATTATACAGGAAATTGTTCAGAATGTCTCTGCCTGCCTGCGTGTGCACAACCTCGGGATGAAACTGTACTCCATACAGCCTCTTTTCGGTATTTTCCATGGCGACATGAGGGCAATTTTCGGAGCAGGCCATGTTGACAAACCCCTGGGGCAGCCTGTCCACATAATAGGTGTGGCTCATCCAGCAGATTGTATTGCATTCAACTCCTGAAAAGATTTCGCTTTCAGAGTTAAGCTTTACAGCTACCCTTCCGTATTCCCTCTGGTCGCTTTTTGCCACGCTTCCTCCCAACATTACGCTCATCAGCTGCATGCCGTAGCATATCCCCAGGACAGGGACTCCCAGCTCAAAAACTGCTTTGTCGCACAACGGAGCATCAGGGTCAAGCACCGAGGCCGGACCTCCGGTTAAAATGATACCCCTGGGATTCATCTCTTTGATCTTGTCTGCAGATGTATTGTAGGGAAGCACCTTGCAATATACGTTGGCTTCCCTGACCCTCCTGGCAATAAGCTGGCTGTATTGACCACCGAAATCCAATATCGCTATAAGCTCGTTATTCAAACTAACAACTCCTTATCATGTAGTTTTATAATGGATTATTATATAGCAATTATTATAGATTTACATAGCAATTACTATCTAGATTATCCGGAAGTTATTATATAGAATTCACCAGCAATCATCGTATTGATTTACCGGCAGTCATTATAATTAATTTACCATCGATCATTATGCAGATTTACCATCGACCATTATATAGGTTTACCAACAGTCATTGTAATTAATTAACCGGCGATCATTATGCAGGTTTACCATCGAACATTATATAGCAGTGTTTTTTATTGAGTTATTATACAGTAATTTCACAACGTCTGTAAATACACTCATAAAACAAACCTGCCCATACATCTTTCCCCGTTCAGATAGTTAAATTTACTTCCTTGCCGTCTTCCTTCACCGGCCATTTTTTGCTCTACCAGGTCGTGAACTTTCCTCCAGCTCATACCCCAGCTGCAGAAGAGGGACCTGTCGGCAGGTGCGCGGCCTATTAGCCTTTGAATTACTATTTCAGGATCCAGGTGCTCGAGAAACACTATTATCCTTTCCATATATTCATCAAGGGTTAAAGGCTGTACCTCACCCTTTTCATACATATCCCCCAGGACCGTATCCTTCAGGATAAAGAGTGAATGGCATTTAACCTGGTTTACTCTTAACGCCGATATCACCTTTGCTCCTTCGATTATATCGGTCATGTCATCCATGGGAAGATCCACAATATAATGGGCGCATGTCCCAAGCCCATGGCTTTTTATGCGCAAAACAGCGTCAATGAATTCAGCTAGGGAATGACCCCTGTTTAACTTTTCCAGGTTATGATAGTTGACGGTCTGAAGTCCCAGCTCAATAACTATATCAATATTCCTGGTTTCTTTTATATCCTTCAGGAATTCCAGGTATTTATCGTTTATACAATCCGGTCGGGTTGAAATATACAAAGCAACCACATATTCCCTGCACGCATCCAGCATGTATTTTTTAAAATCTTCCAAAGGAAGATATGTGTTGGAATAATTTTGAAAATATGCTATGAACCTGGCTGCCCCGTATTTTTTGCCTATATAGGCTGCATTTTGCTCCAGCTGTGCTCCGACGCTTAGGGTGTTGGACAGGCTCTCAAATCCTGCGCCTTCCTCACCGCAGAAAATACACCCTCCTCTGCCAAGATTTCCGTCCCTGTTGGGGCAGCTTGCAGGAATGTTAACAGGAAGCTTGTAAACCTTTGTTCCGTACTTGGTTTTCAGGTACTCTGAAAACTTGTTATATAACAAAACTGTCAGCTCCTTCTTATGTATGCCTTTTTATGTATCGCTTCTCATATATGGCTTTTTATGAATGGCTTCTAATGTATGTCTACTTTAGTATGTCTTCTTTAGTAAGCCTTACTCTGCATGGCTTAAATTATCCAAAAACTCACTGCTGCAAGTCTTAAAGCCTGTGAATTCACGAGGCAAAATAAAAAAGTGTTAAGGATTCCATTCTCCTGTTTGGATTTTCCTGTGTAGAAAATGTGTCAAGTATTCTTTTTCGTTTTATTAAAATGTTTCCGGCAGGAAATTCTCCAGGAATACATCCGGCAGGAAATTCCCAAAAAATGTTTCCGGCAGGAAATTCCCAAAAATGCATCGTGCAGTAAACCCCCACCGAAAACCGGATACAACAAAAGGGGAAAGTCCTCTTCCGTAAAGAACTATCCCCCTTGTCTTACGTGATGTCATACTATATTAATTTCCCTGCTTTTTCGCAAGCCTTTTCATAAATCTTCCTTATGGGCAGTCCGGTCTTCCTGGCAATTTCCCTGCAATCCTCGTATTCAGGTGCAAACTTCCTGATATCGCCTTTTTGGGCTGCTTTGACCCTGATATCTCCGTATTCGGTACTCACTTTAACGGTACACCTGCTCATTGTATACCTGCTGCATACATATCTTCTTATGCCAATGGTAGAAGTTTCCCTAAGCACTATGTCCACAAGCTTTTCTTCATTCATCTTGTCGGAAAGCACCGTAAGCATTACAGCAGGGCGGTTCTTTTTCATATATACCGGAGTGAAGAAAACATCAAGGGCCCCGTTTTCAAGAAGGGTCTCTGCTGTGTAGCCCAATATCTCGGGATTCATGTCGTCTATGTTGGTTTCAAGGACCACTATTTCCTGGGGCGCTCCGGTATTCTCAGCTTCTTTGACATTTTCCGTTTCTCCGATACCTTCAACTTCTCTGATATCTTTCGTTTCCGTACCATCCTCCGTCTCTGCGATATCTTCCACTTCCCCGACATATTTCACTTTCCCGATATCTCCCGGTTTCCTGATATCTTCCCGCAGAGTTCCAAGTACAACTCTCAGGGCATTAAACCTGCCTGTTTCCCTTTTCCCCATGCCGTACCCAACCTTTTCCACCGTCATTACAGGCATTTTCCCGAAACCTGAGGCAAGGCATTTAATGATTCCCATTCCTGTAGGAGTTACAAGCTCCGTATTGACATCTTCGGTTATCAGAGGAATATCACTGCCTTTAAGCATCTCCATTACTGCAGGAACAGGTACCGGCAACTTGCCGTGCTGGCACTCGATAAACCCGGTTCCCTCATGGACAGGCGAAGAATAAACCCTGTCCACACCCAGCAAGTCAAGGCATATTGCCGTACCTACAATGTCCACTATGGAATCCACCGCTCCCACTTCATGGAAGTGGACTTCTTCTATCCCTTTGTTGTGCACCGCCGCCTCTGCCCTTGCAATTTCTTCAAACACCCTGATGCTGAAGTCCTTTACCCTTTGTTTCAGATGGCTTGCACGGATCAATTCTTTAATATCATTAAGATTACGGGCGCTGTGGGCATGGTCGTGACCGTGGTTATGGCCGTGTTCATGGCTGTGGTTATGAGCATGGTTATGCATATGGTCATAAGCATGATTATTCTCATGACCGCAGGTATGATGGTGATGGCTTTGGGTGTGTTCATAATCATGATAATGGTTATGACTATTTCCATGAACTTGCTCATAACCGTTATCTGCGTGGTGATCATGGGTTTTGTCATGCCCTGGATCTCCATGGTGAACATGAGTATGCTCATGATCATGAGTGACATCATGGTCAAGTATTACCTTAAAATCAGTACCCACAATCCCGTTTTTTACCTTCTTGGAAATCTCCAATTTATATCCGCCGATTTTTAGCTTTCCAAGCTCCTTTTTGAATATTTCTGCATCAATTCCCAGATCAAGCAAGGCTGCTACGGTCATATCACCGCTTATTCCGGAAAAACAATCGAAATACAATACTTTCATCTTTTTCCTCCTGCTTTAAAGCATCTATTCAAAAATTTCATACATTCCTTCGGGATTTATGGTGTATTTCCCATGTCACCAGGGCTACTGGATCAAGCAGTTTTTCATAATCTTGTTACCACAGCCTGCCGTTTTCGAAACTTTTTTGATGCCGCCAACTGTGGTCAGTGATCAAAGCTTGTTTATCATGCTGGCCAGGTACCCTGCACCAAACCCGTTGTCGATGTTGACCACTCCTACACCGCTGGCACAGCTGTTCAGCATTGTCAGCAATGCCGAAAGACCCCCGAAATTAGCACCGTAACCAACGCTGGTAGGCACGGCAATCACGGGTTTGTCAACAAGCCCTCCCACTACGCTTGCAAGGGCTCCCTCCATGCCGGCAACCACTATCAGCACATTGGCCTTCATAAGGGAATCCATTTGCGCCAGCAGCCTGTGAATTCCCGCAACACCGACATCGTAAATCCTCTCAACCCTGTTTCCCAGGGCTTCGGCGGTTACGGCAGCCTCCTCCGCAACAGGTATATCCGATGTTCCTGCCGTCACAACAGCTATTATCTTATCAGTCCTGGGAACTTCCTTTACATTTACAACCACGATCCTGGCCTCTTCATGATAAACCGCATTCGGAGCAATCTCTTTAATTCCTTCATATACTTCTCTACCTGCCCTGGTGGCCAGTATGTTATTGTTCCGTTCCATAAGCCTGCTGACTATGGCCTTTATTCTTTCTACAGTTTTCCCCTGGCAAAATATCACCTCGGGATACCCGTTTCTGATATTCCTGTGATGGTCTACTTTGGCAAAACCAAGGTCCTCAAAGGGCAGTTTTTTCAGTTCATTGACAGCTTCATCGATATCAATAAGTCCGTCCCTTACTCCCATAAGCAGTTTTCTCAAGCTTTCGGTATCCATAAGACTCACTCCTGCTCAGTCATTTGCCTTTACCTATGGTCTCATTCATGCTTCCCGTCCTATATCCCTTCAAATCCAAAGCGGCATATCTGAAACCTATTTCAAGGAACATTGCGTATACCCTGTCCATAAGCTCCTCGTCGAAAAATTTGCCTCTCTCGCTTTCCGAAACCTCTATTCTCGCAACGTCTCCGTGATGTCTTACCCTCACCTGCTTAAAGCCCAGTTCCAGCAGTAACTGTTCTGCCTTATCAATCATTTCCAGCTTTTCGGCCGTTACAGCCTGACCGTATGGAATCCTGGAAGCAAGGCATGCAAAGGATGGCTTGTCCCATGTTGGCAATCCCATCTGCCTGGACAGCATGCGTATTTCTTCTTTGGTCATCCCTGCATCCTTAAGAGGGCTGACAACGGAAAGTTCCTTCAGGGCACGCATACCGGGCCTGTAATCGCTGATGTCGTCAGCATTGGACCCGTCTGCAACATATTCAATTCCTTCTTCCCCGGCCACTTCAATAATCCTGCCGAACAGTTCCTTCTTGCAGTGGTAGCACCTGTCAGGAGGGTTTTTCACGAAATATTCGGCATTGAGATTGTTTACCGTTATTACCTTGTGCCTGATTCCCAGCTTATCAATATATTCCTTTGCCTCCCTGAACTCCCTTTCGGGATTTATGGGAGAACGTATGGTGACCGCCAATACACCGTCCTTAAGGACATCATAAGCCGTTGCCAGAAGAAAAGTGCTGTCTACCCCTCCCGAAAATGCTACGGCCAGGCGGCCCATATTTTTAAGGTTCTTCTTAAGCAGCTCCAACTTATCATTAACGTTCATGGATTACGCCCTCACATATTTATTTTTTTTATAGCTTCCTTGTTGTTTTTGCTGTTTCGCGCAAGGCTTGACAGGTAGGCGTTAATAAACCCGTCAATCTCCCCGTCCATTACTGCGTTCACATTGGTCTCCTCATAATTGGTTCTGTGATCTTTAACCAGTGTATATGGGCAAAATACATAGGATCTTATCTGGCTGCCCCAGGCAATATCAAGCTGTACGCCTTTAAGGTCTTCTATTTTTTCCTTCTGTTCCCTTTCCTTAAGTTCCATCAGTTTAGACTTAAGTATCTTCATGGCGGTTTCCCTGTTCTGATGCTGGGAGCGTTCGCTCTGGCATGTCACAACCAACCCTGTAGGGATGTGGGTAATCCTGACCGCAGAGTCGGTCTTGTTTACATGCTGTCCTCCTGCTCCGCTTGAACGAAAAGTATCTATTTTCAAATCATCAGGATTGATAACAACTTCTATCGATTCATCCAGTTCAGGCAGCACCTCAAGGGATGCAAAAGAAGTATGCCTTCTTCCTGATGCATCAAAAGGCGAGATTCTGACAAGTCTATGGACTCCCTTTTCAGATTTAAGGTATCCGTATGCGTTCTCTCCTATTACGTGCAAGGTTACACTCTTTATGCCGGCCTCTTCACCGTCCAGGATATCAAGGACTTTTACAGTATATCCCTTACTTTCAGCCCATCGCGTATACATCCTGAGGAGCATCTCCACCCAGTCCTGAGCCTCGGTTCCTCCGGCTCCTGCATGAAGCGTAAGCATTGCATTGTTCCTGTCATACGGTCCGGTCAGGAGTGTTTCCAGTCTTAGCTGTTCGAAATCCTTTCTGAGCTTTTTAAGGCCCTCTGAAATCTCGGGTATGACGCTTTCATCCTGCATTTCAATTCCAAGTTCGTTCAGTGTCTTCAGGTCTTCCAAATTGTTGACAAGCTTCTGGAATTTTTCCAGTTTCAAACGAATTGCCTTGGTCCTTTGGAGAATCTTCTGTGAATTTTCAATATCATTCCAGAATTCAGGTTCCGCAGCTTTTTGTTCCAGTTCTTCAAGTTCATTTTTCAGCCTGGGGATGTCAAAGAGAAACCCTCATTTCATCCAGGCTGTTTTCCAATTCTTCAAATTCAGGCTTGAATTGTTCAAGTTCCAGCATTTTATCATCCCTTTCAAGTTTTTTTATGCAAACATATTATCCCTTTTAACAACCCGTTTGTCAAATCTCATATATAATTCAAATAATACAAGCTTGTCTTCTTTTCCTGCAAAAAAGGACAAGGCTCAGCCCCTTGTCCCAACAGGCTAAAATCCAAAGCCAAATCGTCTTCTGCCGATCAACTGTCTAAGCAGCAGAATGGATATTATGTCCCGAAGGAGCCTTCTCCTGCCAAAACCTGATCCGCCAAAAGGAGTGAATCCGCCGAAAACGCCAAACTGCCTGTCATCAGCCCCTGCAAAGCCTTCATATCCTTCAGGGTCGCCTATTTCAGCCACTACCCTTGCATAGATGTCATCAACCATACGCTCTACCGTTTCTCTCCTGGGGCAAGGATACATATCAGGATTGCCCGGCATGTCCAGCATCATGCACATGTCTCTTACTTTGGGAAATACCACATGATATATTTCCGGATACATGCTCTCCAACTGTTCAATATGATGTGGAGCAACGGGCATCGTGGCCATCGGCATCGGGGCTACCGGCATTGGGGCCTGCATACAGGGATAAATACCGGGCATATTCATAAATGACATATTATCCATAACAATAACTCCTCCCTTTCTGTCTATATTGCAGTATATGCCGTTGGCCAATATTAAGTTACTGATTATAGATTTTATGTCTTCTTAAAGTCTGTAACACGATTTCAAATTCCTCAAAGGTAATGCTGTGTTCTTTCAACTCCCTTGCCATTCTTGCGTACATCAGGTTTTCCTCATCTTTCAGCCATTCCAGCATGTCTTTCCTGGCCGCATTGGCTGTATCGGCCTCTTGCCCGTCATCCTTGTTTTCAAGTTTGTGTTCCAGCTCTGCACGATACAGTTTTCTTTCCCTTTCCAGGGATTCAGCCGTGTTATTTGTATAGAAAAAGGATTCCCTCACATTTGCAAATCTGGACAACATTTTTATGGTGCCGGTACAGGGAATATGTTGTCCCTTTTCATACATTTCAAACATTTCAGGGAATATCAGCACTCCCATCTTCATGCTGATTTTTTCACAGATCTGCTTGTACGTAAGATCACCTCTGATAAGTCTCAGATTTCTGCCTATGATATATGCATATGGATCCTTGCAATCCACCCTTCCGAGCAGATAATCCGCAGATACGCTGAAATAATCAGCCAGCTTAATAATCGTATTTATATTGGGTTCCCTTTTCCCGGATTCATAATATGCAACTGCCTGCCTGGTCATTCCCAAAAAATCGGCTAAATCTTTCTGGGAAAGTCCCCGTTGTTCTCTTAGCTGTTTCAGCCTGTTGCGAAACACCATAAATCCACCTCATACCAAACATTCACATTTTCTTTGTTACAAAATTATACAATACACTACAAATTATTGCTATAAAAAATACCTGTCAAAATATTGACAAAGCAGAAATGCTGCTATAAAATAGAAGCCGTTGGCTGCGTATAAACTTTTTTTACATAACCTAGATGAAATTTCAAAAAAATAACTACTGAATTGTAAAGGGATCAAAAGTGGAGAGGTTAGAAGCATTAAGGGAAAAACTGCATATAATGCTGGAATCGGGAAACTCAAATGACATACTGGAATTAAGCCGGGAACTGGATACGCTGATACTTTTCAACATGAGGGCCCAGCAAAAGCTGTATAACTTAAGTCAGAAAAATGTTGAAGAAAAGCACAGGAAGAAGGCTTTCGCTTCCTCCCATGCTGTACATAATTTTACGGATTCCAGGAACTAAACAAGTTCTTTTGAATGTTTTATAGTAAAGTTTTGTATCCTTTTCATAGCCTCGATTATGTTTTCCATGGAAGCAGCATAGCAAGCCCTTACAAAGCCTTCACCGCATTTTCCGAATGCGTTTCCCGGAACCACAGCAACTTTTTCTTCCATTAACAGTCTTTCGCAAAACTCTTCTGAACTCATACCCGTGGTCCTGATACAGGGGAAAACATAGAACGCTCCCAAAGGTTCAAAACAGTCGAGGCCGGCTCTCCTGAAACCGTCAACCATTACCCTTCTTCGTCTGTTGTATTCTCTTACCATTGCATCTACATGGTCATCACCGTTTTTCAGAGCTTCAATTGCAGCATGCTGGGAAGTTGTAGGCGAACACATTATTGCATACTGATGCACTTTATACATGGCTTCAATTAGTGAAGGATGGCCGCAGGCATATCCCAGTCTCCAGCCTGTCATGGAAAAGGCCTTGGAAAATCCGTTTATGACCAGAGTTTTTTCCTTCATTTCAGGAAAATTTGCAATGGATACATGCCTTTTCCCGTATGTCAATTCAGCATATATTTCATCGGAAATAACCACTATGTCACGATCCTTAAGAACATCCGCTATCTTTCTTAAATCCTCTTCAAACATAACCGCCCCGGTAGGATTATTGGGATAAGGCAGTATCAATACCTTGGTCCTGTCGGTTATGGCTTCAAGAAGCTGCTCAGGCTGCAGCCTGAAATCATGTTCTACCTTTAGTTCCACTGTTACCGGAGTTGCTCCTGTAAACACCGTACACGGTTTGTAAGCTACAAAGCTGGGTTCAGGAATTATCACTTCATCTCCAGGACCCACCAGGGACCTTAATGCAATATCTATGGCTTCACTGCCTCCGACAGTGATAATTATCTCCTTTTCAGGGTCATATTCCAGCCCATACTTCCTTTTAACATAGCAGGAGACCTCTTTGCGCAGCTCAAGAAGGCCTGCATTTGGCGAATACCTGGTGCGCCCTTTTTCCAACGAATATATGGCTGCTTCCCTGATATGCCAGGGAGTCAAAAAGTCCGGCTCACCTATGCTCAAAGAAATGGCATCTTTCACTTCATTTACCAGATCAAAAAATTTTCTTATGCCTGAAGACGGCATATCCCTGACCACAGGGAGAATCATATCCCTCATGTTCATAGAATCACTGCCTCCCTGTCGTCCTGCTCCTTTTCTTCAAATATGGTGCCTTCGGCCTTGTATTTTTTTAGAACAAAGTGGGTGGAAGTACTGAGCACCGACTCCAGGGGTGCAAGTTTCTGAGCTACAAACAATGCCACCTCTTTCATGCTTTTCCCTTCAACTATAACCGTTAGGTCGAAGTCTCCGGACATCAGATAACATGACTTCACTTCCGGGAACTTATATATTCTTTCTGCCACCTTGTCAAATCCCTGGCCCCTTTGAGGAGTAACCTTTACTTCTATAAGAGCCGTAACGGTTTCCTTCTTGGTTTTTTCCCAATTAATTATGGTGTTGTAGGCCAGGATAATGTTTTCCTTTTCAAGCTTTTCCCTTATACTTCTTACTTCGTCCGCATCCATGTTCAGCATCAGCGCTATTTCTTCATCGCTTATCCTGCTATTCTTTTCAAGGATTTCAAGAATTTCTTCCATTGCTACCTCTCCTTTACAAGTTGTTTTTCAGCATATAAAAACTTCTTCATCCGATAAGGGACGAAGAAGTTATCCGCGGTACCACCCTAATTAGTGCTATACAGCACTCACTCATTCCAATGCATACACATTGTACCCCGATAACGAGGGGAAACGTCTTTTCCTACTGGGGGAACTTCAAAAGCCAATTCCCGTTCAGAGAGCGACTCAAGGGCTGCCTTCCATATGGTCCTTTTCCGGACTTCCACCATCCTCCGGATCGCTGTGAAATTTCCATATGTACTCCTCCCTGTCATTGTCTTTCACATATTGAATTTT
>JAMNYG010000135.1 GCA_023622945.1 Bacillota bacterium
TGGCAAGCTTAAGTATTTTTTTATGTCTTGCGCGGGTTCTCACCGCGCCTTTTACTCTTGGCATGGCGAATCCTCCTTTTACTTATATGGAATAAGCTTTCTGACAGTCTTTTCATTTGCTTTTGACACATATGCGCCCAGCCTGTGATGCTTTCTGGCTTTTCTGTCCTTGGAAACCAATCTGTGGCTCCTGAAAGCATGACCCATCTTGATCTTTCCTGTGGCTGTTACTCTAAATCTCTTCTTTGAAGCGCTATGAGTTTTTAATTTTGGCATATCTATTCTCCTTCCATTTTTCTACTGTTTGGGATTAAGGACCATCGTCATGCTCCTACCCTCAAGCTTTGGCTTCTTCTCTACCGAACCTACATTTTTTATTGATTCTGCAAATTTCTCGAGAATTTGCAGCCCCAGTGAGGTGTAATTCAACTCCCTGCCACGAAATCTTACGGAAACCTTTACCTTGTCTCCGCTTTGAAGGAACTTGTATGCGTTCCTTACCTTCACGTTAAAATCATGCTCTTCAATGGTGGGCTTAAGCCATACTTGTTTTACATTTATCACTTTCTGATTTTTTCTGGCTTCCTTTTCCCTTTTAGCCTGTTCAAACATGTACTTTCCATAGTCCATTATCTTGCATACAGGTGGATTGGCTTGAGGAGCGATCTTCACCAAATCCAGATTTTTTTCATTGGCTATCTTTTGTGCTTCTTTGGCAGACATGATTCCAAGCATGGTGCCATCGGTATCGATAAGCCTGACTTCCTTATCTCTGATTTCCTCATTTACCAATATTTTATTATTCTTGTTAATAACAGAACACCTCCGGGTAATTTCAATAAAAAAATGGATTGAAGAAGCATCAATCCACCCATAAGCAAGGCTGCATAACCGCAACCGCAGTTTCACAGTTATTAACCCTGCTAAACACCGTTTGCAGGGTGAGAAGTGGATTACTTCTTCTTTGTTTGCCAGTTAACTATAGCATGGCGCTTAAAATTTGTCAAGAGGTTTGTATATACATTAAAAAATATTATTTTTCCATCAGGCTGTTAAAAAAGCAGGGCCGGATCTGACCCCGCTTTGGTTTTACCCTGGTTTTATATAGGTATTATTTCGCTTTTGTCTCAATCTCCCTGATTATCTGATCAACAAATTCACCAAACGGCATGCTGCCCAGGTCTCCGCCCTTCCTTGACCTTACTGATACGGTTCCGTTCTCCGTCTCCTTATCGCCGATAATCAGCATGTAAGGTACCTTCTCCATCTGGGCTTCCCTTATCTTATAGCCTATCTTTTCATTCCTTAAGTCTATTTCAGTCCTGATATCTTTTTCATCCAGGGCTCTCTTAATATCCAGGGCATAATCATGATGCTTCTCTATCAACGGAAGTATCTTGACCTGTACGGGCGCAAGCCATACAGGGAAGGCTCCGGCATAGTGCTCTGTCAGAATGGCTATAAATCTTTCAATGCTGCCGAAAACAACCCTGTGTATCATTACCGGCCTGTGTCTTTCTCCGTCAGGACCCACATAGGTAAGATCAAATCTCTCAGGCATCTGGAAGTCCAGCTGAATTGTTCCGCATTGCCATGTTCTGCCTATGGAGTCCTCAAGATGGAAGTCGATTTTAGGTCCGTAGAAGGCTCCGTCTCCTTCATTTATCTTATATTCCATTCCTTTGGCTTCAAGGGCGTCCCTGAGGGCATTTGTCGCCATCTCCCACTGCTCGTCTGTACCCATGGAATTTTCAGGCCTTGTGGACAACTCAACATGGTATTTGAATCCAAACACGTTGTAAAAGCTGTCTATCAGGTCGATTACACCCAACACCTCGGATTTTATCTGATCAGGCGTCATGAAAATATGAGCATCGTCCTGGGTAAAGCATCTCACCCTCATCAGCCCGTGAAGGGCTCCGGAAAGCTCATGCCTGTGCACCAGCCCAAGTTCCGCCATCCTCTGGGGAAGTTCCTTGTATGAATGCAGCTTTCTTTTGTATACCAGCATACCACCTGGACAGTTCATCGGCTTTATGGCATAATTCATGTCATCTATTTTTGTAAAATACATATTTTCCTTGTAGTGATCCCAGTGGCCTGATCTGTGCCAAAGCTCCTCGCTGAGAATAACGGGGGTTTTAATCTCCTGGTACCCTCTCTTTTTATGCTCGGTCCTCCAGTAGTCTTCCAGTATATTTCTCAGCACCATGCCTTTGGGCAGGAAGAAAGGAAATCCCGGACCTTCCTCCCTTATATCAAACAGGTCCAGTTCCCTTCCCAATTTCCTGTGATCACGCTTCTTGGCCTCCTCCAGCCTGAAGAGGTATTCGTCCAGCTGGGTTTTTTTCGCAAAGGACGTTCCGTATATTCTCTGGAGCATCTTGTTTTTTTCACTGCCCCTCCAGTAGGCCCCTGCCACCGACAACAGCTTGAATGCCTTTATTCTGCCTGTAGACTGCACGTGAGGGCCGGCACAAAGGTCCACAAATTCGCCCTGTCTGTAAAATGAAATTTCTTCACCCTCCGGCAGGTCGTTTATCAGCTCTACCTTGTAGGACTCTCCCCTCTCCTCCATAAACCTGATGGCTTCCTCCCTGGGAAGGGTAAATCTCTCAAGAGGCAGGTCTTCCTTTATTATTTTGCTCATTTCATTTTCTATTTTTTCCAAATCCTCTGTCGAGAACGGTTTTTCGATGTCAAAATCATAGTAAAAACCGTTGTCAATGGCCGGACCTATTGCCAGCCTGGCCTCGGGATAGATCCTTTTTACGGCATGTGCCAGAATATGAGAGGTGGTATGCCTGTAAGCATGCCTTCCGCCTTCGCTGTCAAAGGTGAGCAAATTAAGATTGCAATCCTTGGTAAGCTCATACCTCAGGTCCTTCAGCTCGCCGTCAACTTCCCCTGCCAGAGCCTCTTTTGCCAGCCTGGGGCTGATGCTTTCGGCAACCTCCATAATGGTTACACCTTCATTATATTCCCTTACGCTGCCATCCTTTAATGTCACCTTAATCATTCTGCTACCTCCTATTCAAATGGTTCTTGACCTAATTTATTCTTCAGTACTGAATAAACCTGTTTACTGACATAGAGTGGAAGGTCCAAAACGTAAAACAAAAACTCCCGCCCCGATGCAGGGACGAGAGTTTACTCCCGTGGTTCCACCCTAATTTGAACTCATTGTGATTATAACGTAATCAACGATTCAGCTCAGAGGTGGTCTTCAGCCAGGTTCCCATGAAAGCACTTTCAGCCACGGTGCTTTCTCTCTTGGATGGGCATCTCCTGCTTACTCTTCTCATCATTGCCGAATATCTTAAATGCGGTTTTGGAATTAAACCAGTAATATTTTAAAGTATATTATAACCTTCACGAAATCAGCTGTCAACGGATTTATATAAGAAAAAATCCGCTGACAGCTGATTTTGCATAAAGTAGTCTTTAACAGATTTTTTATAAGAAATATACCAAAATCCATGTTATCTGAACGCCTTCAGAATCAATGTGGCATTATGCCCTCCGAATCCAAAAGAATTGCTCATTCCATATACAATATCAGCTTTTCGTCCTGTATTTGGCACGTAGTCCAGGTCACATGAAGGATCCGGAGTCCTGTAGTTGATGGTAGGCGGCAGGAAACCTTCCTTTAACGCAAGGGCCGTGATTATGGCTTCAATGGCTCCGGCAGCTCCAAGCATATGTCCCGTCATGGACTTGGTTGAACTAACCGCCAGTTTGTATGCATGCTCACCAAAGACTTTTTTGATGGCTTCGGTCTCATTTTTATCATTGAGCTCGGTTGATGTCCCGTGGGCATTAATATATCCAACGTCAACAGGATCTATGCCCGCATCATCCAGAGCCAGCTTCATGCATTTTGCGGCACCTTCTCCTCCCTCCAGAGGCGCCGTTATGTGAAAGGCATCGTCGTTACATCCGTACCCCACAATTTCGGCTATTATCTCGGCTCCCCTGTTCAAAGCGTGCTCCAGCTCTTCCAGTATCACAACTCCTGCACCTTCTCCCATTACAAATCCGTCTCTTTCAGCATCAAAAGGTCTGCAGGCAGTAGCGGGATCTTCATTGGTGGTCATTGCCTTGCTTGCGCAAAAACCTGCAAAGGATAACCTGGTTATGGGAGCCTCTGTACCACCCGCAATCATGATGTCGGCATCATTTCTCTGAATAACCCTGAAAGCATCCCCAATGGAATGGGTGCCTGTGGCACATGCAGTTACAACGCACTCATTAAAGCCTCTGACTCCATATTTTATTGCGACATAACCTGAAGCCATGTTTGGTATCATCATGGGCACGAAAAACGGACTGACTCTCCTGGGGCCTTTCTCCAGCAGTACACTGTGCTGATCTTCCAATGTTTCTATTCCGCCTATGCCTGAACCTATAATAACTCCTAACCTGTCCTTGTCTACTTTGTCCATGTCCAAACCGGAATCTTCTACAGCCATATGTGTAGCCGCCACTGCATACTGAACAAACCTGTCCATCCTTTTTGACTCTTTTCTATCGATGAACATTTCGGGATCAAAGCTTTTAATCTCGGCTCCTACCTTTGTTGGAAGATCAGATACATCAATCCTCTCGATTCTGCTTATGCCGGATTTGCCGTTTTTGATTGATTCCCAGAATTCTTTTCTGCCAAATCCCGTAGAAGATACAACTCCAACCCCTGTGATAACTACTCGCCTCTTCATACTTAAACCTCCAGTTTTTAATACAAAGTAAGCCGCATATGGAAATCAGGAAATCTGCTGCATGCCGGAATGCCCTTATTGGCATGCACCGTCTCCGGGAACTGTTTACTTTAATAACTATAACATGTATAATGATAAAAAATGAACAGGAATTGCTTTTTAATAAAGTACCGTCAATGGTATCGGAAAAGGTGCTGTTTTATGTTCTATACCAAAGAAATCATCGAAGCATGCATTGATTATATTGAGAAAAATATCCACAACAAAATTACCCTGGATGATATTTCCAGATACACGGGCGTGTCAAAATATTATCTTCACAGGATGTTCAAGGCCCTCACGGGAGAATCAATTATGGATTATGCCCAGTCGAGGAAGCTCTCTGCCAGCATTGAAGATCTTGTCAACTCAAACATGCGCATTATCGATATAGCAATGAACTATGGATTTGACTATGAACAGTCGTATATAAGGGCTTTCAAGAAAAAGTTCGGTTACACTCCCTTGAAAATAAGAAATGAGCAGCTGTCTGTCATTCTGACCGAAAAGATAAACACAAGGGATTTAATGTCGGTGGACAATACCGTAACGTATAAGCCGTTTTTTGTTTTTAAACAGAAATTCTATCTTGTAGGCATGAAGCATAAGATATTGAGCAGATCAGGTGACAATGCCGCCAATATTGCAGGATGTGATTTCTTTTATAATCACAGGCATAAAATAAAAAACGCAGTAAACCCAAACGTTTACTACGGATATACTGAATGGAGCGGCTGGCCTGACGGTTACATCTATTACATTCCTTCCCTCCAGGTAACCGATCTCAGCCAGGTGCCTGAAGGAATGGTCGGCATAACGGTACCCGCCAACAAATACGTTGTGTTCCGCTTCATAGGCTTTTTCCGGCCAGATGAAATAAGGGGAAGAAACCTGGGCCGCATCCTTGTCCATATGTACCGTAAATGGCTGAACAACTCAAACTTCACCCTTGCCGACACATTCAGGCTCGAATATATAGATACAACCCTTTGCAAGGACAACTACTGCGAGCTTGACATTTTGCAGCCCATATCCAACCAGTACCAGATCAGTACTGACAAACCCGCAGCTTATTGAGCCCACCCCGTAATGCAATTAAATTATTGAGTGGAAGCCGGTTTAGAATCATCCTTTTGAGCTGAAACCGGGTTGCGAAGGGTACCCACTCCTTCGATCACTATTTCTATGACATCTCCATCCTTCATGGGACCTACACCGCTGGGAGTTCCGGTTGTTACGACATCCCCCTTATACAGCGGCATAAATTCCGATATGAAGCTTATCAGCTGCTGTACATTCCAGATCAGGTTTGATGTATTGGAGCTCTGTTTAAGTTCTCCGTTAAGGAATGACTTAACGTCCAGGGAATTATAATCAAGTCCGTCTGCTATACACGGTCCCAAGGGACAGAAAGTCTCAAAGTTTTTGGCTCTTGTCCATTGGCCGTCCAGCCTCTGGATATATCTTTCGGTTACATCATTAAGGCAGGTAGCACCCAATATATATTCATTCGCTTCTTTCTCGCTTACCTTGTAACAATCCTTTTTTATAACCACCGCCAGTTCGGCTTCAAAATCCACCCTCCGGGCACCGGCAGGTATTATTATTTTCTCTTCGGGTCCTATCACAGTATAGGGAAGTTTTACAAATATGACGGGATTTTTTGGTATCTCCCTGTTTCCAAACTCACTGACATGATCCGCATAGTTCAGTCCCACGGCAACCACCTTGGACGGCACGCAGGGAGCAAGAAACCTGGCATCACTGACGTCATACTTAACACCCGTATAATACCAGCTGTCAAAATAGCTTCCGCTTATTTCCCTTATTTTGTCGCCGTCTAAAATTCCATATTTTACAGATTCATTGTGCCGGAATCTAACGTATTTCATCAGCTTCACCCCTGGATAAATATGATAACAATGATTTTACTATACCATATTGCTTTTTTCAATCGGCAGGTTAAGACCATACCTTTTGGATTAACTTTTACGCTGAATCCTGCTCTGATTTCCGGGAAATTGGAACTATTTGTAATTATTGTTTATAATTCTGAATATACAATAGGGCTAATATATAAAAGAGCCTGATATAAACTAATATACTATAAAGCTTAATATAAAA
>JAMNYG010000192.1 GCA_023622945.1 Bacillota bacterium
CTCCTGTATGATGATGAGCTTATGCGCGAGGATTCGGATATTGTCGGCAACGTGTTCATTGAAACCGACCGCAACACCAATGACATAGCCCGTATAGGCGGTGACGGAACAGGAAGGACCTATGGCAGATTCCGCTTTGTCAACAATACATTTGTAAACCTTAAGACAACGCCAAACTCCAATGCAATAAAAGTGAACTTCGGAATTGAAAGCGTTGAGATGTATAATAACGTCTTCTACAGCCCGTACGCTCCGATGAGGATATTCTATCCCAGCGATGACGGAGATAACGGTGTAGGCTCACCTGAAGGAGCCTGGTCTTGCACCTGGGCATCGGGTGAGAGATCGGTACAAGGCTCCAACAACTGGGTAAGCGAAGGGTCGCTGATGGTGCCTGAAGAGTGGACCAACACAATCATAGGTACCGATCCCGGTTTTGTTGATGCTGAGAACTTCAACTTCAGGCTTAGAGCCGACAGCCCCTTGAGAGGAGCAGGTACAAAGAATACCGTAGCTACATGGGAAGACTGGGGAGAGAACTGGATTGATGAGCGCAAGGATAATGGAAAGATAATCCACCTTGTATGCCAGGATACCCAGTTCCCCAATCCGTTGCTGCTGCCCGAATACATGGCTGTAGACAAGGCTGATTTCATTGCAAAACGTGAAATAGTGCCAATCCGACGCGATAATACGGTTATGGATATAGGTGCTTATTCATACAGGGCAGAAGGGCAACCTGTAATCATGCCTCTAACCCTGACAGTTGAAACCAGTGGCACAGGCGTAACCGTATACAGCTACAGCGTTACTGAAACTGAAGGCATTGACGAGGCATACAGGTATCACGGAGACTACTATGTTGTGATACAGGTATATTATAAGAATGAACCGGCTCTTACCTACGCTCAGAAATTCAATACCGAAAACAATGCAGACAATTGCATGTTCAAACTTGGAAATAACACCAGGGCCAAACTGATGGTTGTAAACAAGTTTGATGAAACCGACAATGATGTTATCGTGCTGGCTGAAGCGGTTGAAATCCAATAAAATCAATAAAATGGTTTCAGGAAGTGCGGGAGCCTTCGAAAGGAGGCTCCCCTGAAGCCTGAGGAGGTAGTTATGTTTAGAAGGTTATTAATCTCCTTGATGGTTGCTGTTATAATATGTTTTCCGCTGTCAGTAGCGGCTGAAAGCAATGGACAAATAACCTTGGATGTTCCCCGGACAATATCGGCCGGTGAAAACTTGATTATTAAAGGAACTTCCACATCTTCCAGCGTAGTGATCAGGGTATGGCACAATGGGGCTATCCTGCTGTATGATACTCAGAATGTCATTAACGGAACATATTCAACAACTCCTGTTACAGTACCCGCATCATGGAGCGGACTTGATCTGAGGATTGTTGTAAATGACGGTGAAGGGAAAGGTTTGGTTGGTGAGGCGACAATAACAGTTCTCAGCAAGACAGGTCCAACTCCAACCCCGGAACCAAAGCCAAGCCCGGCCCCAACAGGGACACCTGTCCCGTCCGATGGGGAAGCTGATAAGGATTTTGAAATAACACATTTGGCGGAAACAAACACCTTGCTGCTGGAAATCCACAAGATCGAACCGGAAGATGATATCACGGTTGTGCAGATAACCGGGGAAATGGAAGACGAGATCATTTCCGCCATTAACACATATTCACCCCTGTCTGTGCTTGAAGTCCGGGGGGCGGCAGTTGAAGGCGCTTTAGGATATAATGTGCAGATGTCCGGAAGTTTTCTGAAAAACATCCTTGAAAAAAGTGTGGACAAGCTCAGGATAACCGCCGGTAATTATTACATGGAAATAAATATCGCAGATCTTAATTTGCATGAAATTGAAGATGACGACATTATAACCTTTTCAATTTCCATTGTGTTCCAGGGTGCCACATCGGATCTTTCTTCAACCCTGGAAGAGGGCAGACCATGCGTTTTAGTAGACATCAAGGTCAATGGTGAAAGCTTGCAGCAGGAAGTCAAGGAACTGAAATTCATTCTGGCCTTGCCGTATGTATCGCAGGCCGGAGAAAAGACAAGTTCAATATTGGGTGTAAAGGTTGAATTGGACGGAAGCACCAAGGTAATTAAAGCATCCACATACAGACCTGAAGAAAAGAAGCTGGTCATGGTCGCCACAGGACTGGGAACCTACGGAATAGATTACAGAGAAGCATCTTTCAGTGACATAGATATGTGGGCAAAAGAATATATTGAATACATGGCTTCCAGGGATATTGTAAAAGGAGTAGGTGGCGGAAGGTTTGATCCTCAGACCAATATTACCCGTGAAGATTTCATAACCCTTTTTGTAAACGCCTTTGATCTGGCAAAAGATGTAGATACGTCAAAAAACCCGTTTGAGGATGTTAAGAAGGGAAGCTACTATGAAAAAGCGATAGTGTGGGCATATGAAAAGGGAATAGTAAGCGGAATGGGTAACAACAGATTTGGCGTAAGGATGCCCATGACCAGGGAAGATATGGCTACCTTTACATATAAACTGCTTAAGGCAGAGAACATTGAATTACCGGTTATTAATGAAAGAACTGCGTTTAAGGACAGTTTAAAGATTGCGCCATATGCAAGGGAAGCAGTATATGCACTCCAGCAGGCCGATATTATAAAAGGATTGCCTGATGGAACTTATAATCCAAAAGGATTCACCACCAGAGCTGAAGCTGCCACTATTATTTATAAAATCATTCAGCTGCTGCTGGACTGAGATACAGTGATGCGGTGCTGCCAAAAGTGCAGCACCGCACATGTGCTGCAGGCACTGTACCTGTAGCGGGAGCAACATATTTCGGGATCAACGTATTTCGGGAGCAATGTATTTTCAGGAGGATACGCCATGCGCTTTAGAAAATTGTGTATAATCTCAGTTGCTTTTTTGTTTTTATTGACAGCATTTCTTTTGCTGGCTGCAAACAGCGACAGCACATGGAACTCCATTTTCAAGTCTGGCATTGACGCGGCAGCTGAATATGACAAACTTAAGTCAGAAGATGAACGGTTTACAGCAGGAGTCAGCAGACCTGAAGCGGAAGGTGGCAAGCATAAGGCAGAAGAAAGCAAGCTTTCGGCAGAGGATGGTCAGTCTGAGGTAAAAAATGACCGGTCTGGAAAAGAAGGTGGCAGGTTTGCTGAAGAAAACGACCTGCTTAAGAAAGAAGATGGCCGGCCTGAAAATAAAAATAAAAAAATAAATGTGGTAACATCCATTTTCCCGGTTTACATCAATACATTGAACGTGGTCAGGGACATAAATACGGTCAGTGTTACAAACCTTGTGCCGGCGACAGAGGATGATGTGCATAAATACCGCCTTACAAGCCGTGATCTGGAAGTACTTGAAGAAGCAGATGTGCTCATAATAAACGGTGCAGGCGTAGAGACATTTATAGAGGACGTCAGAAATCTTTTTCCTGACCTGGAGATACTTGATCTCAACAAAGATATTGCTTTTCCCAAAGATGAGGACAGAGTATCCAGACATTATACCTGGCTGGATATTTCAAATACAATAGTCCAGCTGCAAAAGATCACCCAGTTTTTCTGCAGCATAGATCCGGAGAATGAAGAGCAATTCAAAATCAACGAAGGAGATTATTATGTACGCCTTGAGATGATGCTGGACAGGTATATGCAGGTGGGTGAATTGATATCAAACAACAATATCGCGGTTATGCACGGAGGACTTGAATATATTGCGCAAAATGCTGGGTTGAATGTAGTTTATTCAGTAGAGGAAGAGCTGGGGGAAAATCCTTCAACTGAGGAACTAAAGGATGCTGCTGTAATAATTAAAGAAAGAGGAGCACAGGTACTGTTGGTTGATTCATCTCAGAGATCAGAAGATTTGAATGCCGTTGCTCTGGAAACAGGAATAGAACTGTGCTATATAGATACATTTGTTGATGGAAAGAATGAAGAACCCATGTCTTACAGCGTATATATCCATGCAATGAGGGAAAATTTGAATGCCCTAAGGGGAGCGTTGCTTTCCTGATTTTTTATTCTTTATAAACTTTTGTCGGTTTCATTTTCAAGGAAAATATTGTATAATATTAGCATATAATGGAAAACTGCAGCGAATAAATTACCCCTTAATGCATTTCATCCATTGCGGCTTAAGGGACTGTAAAGAGTTTAAGAGACTGTAAAGAGTCAAAAGGATATACTTACAAAAACGTTATAATGCCTGTAAAAAATATGATGGAGACTGTATAGGGGAAAATGGACAAAAATTTACATGAAGGTCACAGGCAAAGAGTGAAAAAAAGATACCTCAGTGAAGGGCTGGATTCATTTGAAGACCACCAGGTGCTTGAGTTGCTTCTGTTTTACTGTATACCTATGAAGGATACCAATGAACTGGCCCACAGGATGATAAAGGAATTCGGTTCCCTGGCGGGGCTCTTCGAAGCGGATCCTAAAGACATATGCAGAAGATGCAAAGTAAGTGAGAACACGGCAATTCTTGTTTCGCTCATACCATCCCTTGCAAGAAGATATTTTAAGGGGAAATGGGGGGACAAGCCTGTCCTCAACAGTTCATCAAAAGCAGGTGAGTATGCCGTATCACTGTTTGCGGGGAGGATCTATGAAGCATTTTATGTAATTTGCCTGGACTCCCAAAACAGGGTTAACCATGCCGCTTTGGTCCATGAAGGCACCATAAATGAAGCGCCGGTCTATCCGAGGCTTATAGTGGAGACCGCACTGAGGCATCAGGCCAACAGCTTGATTCTTGCACATAACCACCCGGGAGGAAGCCTTCAGCCGTCAAGCGCGGACATCCAGATCACCAGGAAGATTGCTGCCGCAACCGAAGCCATTTCAATAAGCGTGCTGGATCACATTATTGTAGCCGGCGATAAGTATTTCAGCTTTGCCGAAAAGGGTTTGATGAAGAGCTGAGGTTTGAAGGGGTTATTGAAGGACAGAGATTTGAAGAAGTTTTAATAAAACGGTGATGCTGAAAAGGGATAATTGAAAAAAAGAAGTACGCAAATGTCTTAAGGGTAGCTCAGGTTTGGAAAGCTTAATGAAAGATGGAGTATTGAAAACCGGGTTTTAAATCCGGTTTTTTGAAGCTTCTTGGTATTTTTAAACTATAATAGGCCGGAGCGTTGTAATTCCCCGGCCTTGCCTTAGTGCAGCTATTCCACCTGCATAGAGGTATCAGTTTGTTTGCTTTGATTTATTTTCATGCACCTTTTACTTTTGATTCAGCTCCTTACGCCATTGGTGATATATGGCGTTCAGTACATGGATGAATTCATGAGTAGCCTTGATGTTTCCGGCCATGGAAGGATGATCGTCTCCATCTTTAACGGGATATTTGTTTGTATTGCATTTTTCCTCTGCTACGTGCTGAATTTCACCGTTCCACACCCGATGGTGGTTTCCTGCAGGTTTTCCCAGGTCATTGGTGTCAGGATCACCGCCGTTGCTTGTGAGTACATTGTAAAAGTCAAACACCGCAACATTTTTGTACGGATAATCCTTTAACCATTCATGCACAAGCCAGTTATTGAAATACCGCGCGTTTTCAGCCCATTGAGGGTTTGAAACGGGAGGGGCTGTAATAACTACAAAAAGCTTATCTCTGCGGGTCTTAAAATATTCCAGAAGGTCTATGAAAATTCCCTTGGCGTTGCCGACTGTATGATGCTCTGAATCATAACCTTCACCGCGGAGCTTGTTCTGGTCTATGGGAGGTACGGGGTCGTCGGGGCTGCCTTTCATATGAGAATTGGGGTAACAGGATTTAAAAAGAATTATTTCATTTTCTCCTCCGGGGTTCTCCAAAGGTCTTGAGTATTTGGAGACTGCGCTGTCTTCTTTATAAAGAGCTTCCAGGTATTTTTCGCTGTTTGGACCTCTGAACCATTTCCACCAATGACCGGTGTAGGTATCATCTCCTATGGTATCAGGACCCCATCTGTAATAGGTGTCACTCACATAATAATTGTTGGCGGCAAGAGCAAGTCCCAGCCTGCCATTGTTGTCTTCCAGCCAATTCCTGCCGCAGGAGTGATGAATGAAAACCAGGCGTACTGTTTTCTCAGGGGGATTGATATTAATGCTCATCAAAGTCACCTTTCCTTATCAACATTTTCTATGAATATATCATGTATTATGCTTTTTATCAACGCAGGAAGAAGCATATATCAGCCAATGCCTATGGCTGAGGGCAAAGTGCAAGAGGCACAATGGATCAGCATATGCAACTGTCATATCCTCCTCATTTTGGCTCAAATATATGTTAGAATTAAATAGAGAAATATTTT
>JAMNYG010000143.1 GCA_023622945.1 Bacillota bacterium
TACTCCACACAGCATACCATTTATATAATGACTCAAAGGAATGGTTGAGACAAAACATATCAGTCTCCGTTTCCGATGACCCTTGCACCTATAACTCCTTCAATATTTCTTATTTTCTGCATAATCCCCGGAGGCAAATCTCCGGCTATATCGATGATGCTGTATCCTATATTCCCCTTGTGATGATTAACCATACCAAGTATGTTTATACCCTCTTTGGCCAGTATGGAAGTATATTGCCCCAGCATATTCGGAATGTTGAGGTTTGTAATGGTAATCCTTGTATCACCTGTCGGTTCCAGATAACAATCAGGGAAGTTAACTGAGTTTTTAATATTTCCTCTTTCAAGGAAGTCCATAAGCTGCTCTACCGCCATAACCGCGCAGTTTTCTTCAGATTCATACGTGGAAGCACCAAGGTGCGGTACGGGTATAATTTTGTCATGTCCCAGAAGCTCATCCTCAGGGAAATCGGTCACATAGCATTCAACAATCCCTTCTTCAATTGCATCCAGCAGATCCTTGTTGTTGAAAAGCCCGCCTCTTGCAAAATTCAATATTCTGACGCCCCTCTTCATGATGGCGAATTTATCCCTGTCAAACATCCCCCTGGTCGCATCTGTCAGAGGGACATGAACTGTGATGTAATCAGATGTTGCAAGCAGATGCTCCAGGCTTGTTTCCCTGTGGACATGCCTTGACAGCCTCCATGCATGGTCCACTGATATGAAGGGATCATACCCTGCAACATTCATTCCAAGGGCAACTGCATCATTGGCTACCATTGCGCCTATGGCTCCCAGCCCTATAACTCCAAGCTTCTTGCCTTGAATTTCAGGACCTTCAAACTGGGATTTACCTTTTTCCACCAGCTTAGGAACCTGGTCCCCCTGTCCTTTCAGCGACTGGACCCAGTTGATACCCTGCACTATTTTCCTTGAAGAAAGCAGCAGTGCCGCAATAACAAGTTCCTTCACTCCGTTTGCGTTAGCTCCCGGAGTGTTGAAGACAACTATCCCCTTTTCGCTGCACCTGTCTACAGGTATATTGTTGACTCCCGCTCCTGCCCTTGCTATTGCTTTCAGCCTCCTGGGGAATTCCATGTCGAGCATGTTGGCACTGCGGACAATAATCCCGTCAGGATCATCTATGTCTTCTGCTACGTTATATAGCTCTCTGGGCATTATATCAAGACCTTTTGAAGAAATCCTGTTTAGCAGCTTAATGTTAAACATGAAGCCTTCCTCCACTCCTATTTATTCTCTTTTTCAAACCGTTTCATGAAATCTGCAAGTTTCTGAACTCCTTCCACCGGCATGGCGTTATAGATGCTGGCTCTGATTCCACCTACCGAACGATGGCCTTTTAATGATAACAGTCCTTCTTTTGCCGCTTCTGCCACAAACTTTTCATCCAGTTCCTTGCTTGGAGTCCTGAAAGTTACGTTCATCCTTGAGCGGTATTTCTTTTCAACGGTGGTTCTGTAAAAGTCCGAATCATCCAAGACATCATAAAGAATTTTTGCTTTTTCCACGTTAATCTTCTCTAATGCCTTAACTCCGCCCTGTTCTTCAATCCATTGGAAAACAAGTCCCGCAACATATATGCTGTAACACGGCGGCGTATTGTAAAGGGATTTTTCTTTTGCGTGAAGATCATAGCGAAGCATGGCAGGCGTATTTTCAAAGTGTTTCCCGATAAGGTCCCTGCGTATTATTACTACCGTAAGTCCTGCCGGACCGATATTTTTCTGAGCGCCGGCATAAATGAGGCCGAACTTTGACACATCATATTCCTCGGAGAGGATATTGCTTGACATATCGGCCACAAGAGGTACATCTCCGGTATCAGGCAGTGTCACATAACGGGTACCCTCAATGGTATTGTTGGTGGTTATATGCACATAATCAGCGTCCTTCGAAAAGTTAAAGGTTTCGGGTATGTAGGCAAAGTTTGCTTCTTTTGATGATGCAGCAATGTTAACGGTACCAAAAAGTTTTGCGTCTGCAATGGCCTTTTCTGAAAAATTTCCGGTATTGATATAATCCGCCTTCCTGTTTTTGGTCATCAGGTTCATAGGCACCATACCAAACTGCATGGATGCCCCTCCCTGAAGGAAAAGAACCTCATAGTTATCAGGTATGTTCATCAGCTTCCTCAGAAGTGCTTCTGCCTGTTCCACTATGCTCTGATATACCTTTGAGCGGTGGCTCATCTCCATTACGGACATTCCGGCTCCCTTATAATCCAGCATTTCTTCTGCCGCTTTCTTCAGCACCGGTTCCGGAAGCATTGAAGGACCGGCTGAAAAGTTATATACCCTTGCCATAGCAACACTCCTTTGAACATCTATAAAAATTTGTTTTTAAACATCTTAAACCAACATCTGTAAAAAATTTCTGAACATCTATAAAAAATTTATTCGAAAATATTAACTGTTCAATTTACAAAATACTTTTCCAGGAAATCAAGGTCCAGTTCCGGATAAACCGGATATCGGTCAAGCAGTTGGGACACTCTTGACACAGCCTCCTGCTTGGCCTCCGGATCAATTATATACTTGGCCTTTGAAACCTTACCGGTCTTTCCCGCTATAGCCGGTTTCGTATTGGAAAGCACCAGCCTGATAACATATGCAATTTCGGCCATCTCTTCCTTGCCCATTCCAAGGGTAGTTATGGCAGGTGTACCTATCCTTATGCCGCTTGTATACCATGGACCGTTGGGATCAAAAGGAAGAGGGCTCCTGCTGGTTGTGATGTTGCATTCGCACAGAGCACTTTCAGCCTGACGCCCTGTCAGGCCAAAGCTCCTGACATCAAGCAGGAATAAATGGTTGTCCGTTCCGCCGGTAGATACAGACATTCCAAGGCGCATACATTCACCGGCCATATATTGGGAATTTTTAACAATCCTTGCGGCGTATTCTCTAAACTCAGGTGTAGCAGCTTCAGTCAGGGCAACTGCTTTCGCAGCCATCACATGGGGCAGCGGACCACCTATGACCAAAGGACATCCTTTGTCCACATGTTCTGCAAATTCCGAGGTACATAGAATCATTCCGCCTCTTGGCCCTCTGAGAGTTTTATGGGTTGTAGTGGTTACAACATGAGCATAAGGTACAGGGTTATATTCACCTTCAAATACGCCTCCGGCTACCAGCCCGGCAAAATGCGCCATGTCCACCATAAGTACTGCATTTACTTTATCGGCTATCTGACGCATTCTGGCAAAATTTATCTTTCTGGGATAAGCGCTATAGCCTGCAAGAAGGATTAGTGGCTTTATCTCCATGGCAAGCCTTTCAATTTCATCATAATCCAGCAGGCCTGTTTCCCTGCTTACACCGTAATTGTATGCATCGAACATTTTACCTGAAATGTTGTGCCTGTATCCATGAGTCAGATGACCTCCCGCAAACAGATCCATACCCAGAAGCCTTTGATTTCCAAGTTTTTCACGTATCCTGTCCCAATCCTCCTTTGTAACCTTGAGAGGATCGGTGACACCCAGCTTTTCAAGCTCAGGTACGCCCACTCTTGCATTGAGAACAGCCCAGAAGGCAATCATGTTGGCATCTGCTCCGCTATGGGGCTGTACATAAGCGTGTTCGCAGCCAAAAACCTTCTTTGCCTGCTGGATGGCATAATTCTCAATGGCATCTACATTCTCACAACCTGCATAGTTACGATATCCCGGAAATCCTTCCGCATACTTGTCGGTAAGAAGGTTTCCCATGGCCAGCTGTGTAGCAAGAGAACAATAATTTTCGCTGGCGATAAGCTTTAAGTGGCTCCTTTGGTTCCTGATCTCATTTACTATGCTTTTTGCTATATCCGGAGCTACTTTGGAAATTTCCGTCAAGCTGGATATGTAGCTTAAAAAACCCGGATGTATTTCTTCGACTTTTCTGCTTTGAATGTAATCCATTAGTGCATTGTTTGTTATCATTTTCCATACTCCTTGTCTTTCTAAAAATTCTACCATACATGAAAATGTATATCAAATAATAACAAAAATGGCCAAACCATAACAGTTTGACCAGACAGCATGCATACGTCAAATGTCAGCACACATGCCAACAGTCTCCTCTGTCCTTTTGCCTGAGAGATTAATCCCCTTCGGCGCCATTATGGTCTCTCCAGAGTTTCGTCCGGCTGAAGTCTTTTTACCTGAGAGTTTGACTCCTTCGGTGAACCGCATTACAATATGCGGTTTCTCTCCCCCAACCATCATCCGCAATATTGAGTTTGTTAATATTTTAATTATATTTATGTCAAGAAGCCATGTCAAGGGAAAATTCGACTTCTTCATTTATAATTTGAAAAAGCTGTTGACCAAGCCACAAATCTGTACATTTCAAATGTGGGCTTTATTCCGTACCCTCCATCTAAGGAACTGATTTACTGATAAAAAAATTGTTCTCTGAACTTTTTCTGCATGTTGCTATCTGAACGTTTCCTGCATGTAGGAAAAATTAATATACCTTTTCATTGCATCGTTATTCAGCTACACTATTATATTGAGAACTCCATTGATTCCACGTCGATAATCAAATTGAGGTGATTAAATGAAAGCAGGCAGCAGACAAGTCCATGTATGGTATCTTTTTCACAGCGGTTTTGCAATAAAAACACCTGGAAGGCTGTTTATATTCGATTATTTTCCTCAGACGACAGATTATAGGAGCTCCGGGCTGGACTCTGGGGAAATCAATCCATTGGAAATTAAAGACCTTGATGTTTTTGTTTTCTGTTCCCATGAACATTACGACCATTTCAGCCCGGTAATATTTGAATGGAGAAAACACATAAAAAACATCCACTATGTACTGTCCCATGAAATAAAGATCAGTCAGGAGATGAAAGACTTAAAGAATGTACTCCGGATAAAGCCCGGGCACAGCTGCAAATTTGCAGGGCTTGACATCACTGCTCTTGCATCCACCGATGCGGGTTCGGCATTTCTGGTAGAAGATGACGGATTGACAATTTTCCATGCAGGCGACCTTAACTGGTGGCATTGGGAAGGTGAGCCCGAATCCGATAATATTGCCATGGCTTTGGAGTACAAAAAACAGATCGATCTGCTTAAGGGCAGGGATATAGACCTGGCTTTCATACCCCTCGATCCCCGCCTGGAAGAGCATTATCTTTTGGGTCTGGATTATTTCATGCGAACCGTGGGCTGCCGCATTGCCTTTCCCATGCACTTCGGTGAGGACTATTCTGTTTTCCTAAAATTTAAAGATGACTCCCGTGCCGATGAATACCGTGACAATGTGGTACAAATATCCCACCGGGGGCAGAAGTTCAGCTTTCAGCTATAATATGGCGGCAATACAGCTGAATCGAACAAGCCTTCATAATCTGTTCGGGAATTAACTCTGTCAATACATGATAAATAAGTTATATATCATAAATGATAATTAAGTTATACGCTATAATTAAATAATTAAACTAAAGATGTCAATCAGTCATATATGAAAGTGCAATGGCTTTCAGACAAAAAAACAGGGCATTTCTCAGCAGAAAACATCACTTCGGCAGAAATTATATTTTCAGCGGAAATCACCTTATTGCAGAGAAATGCCCTTACCGGTTTATTACCTTTATGTAATAACCTTCAATCCTTTTTTTATGAAATTACTTCAATTTACCTTATCGGAATTACTTTTCAATCCTAATTTTATGGAACAAACCATTTCATCCTTATTTTACGGAATGAATATCTTCAACTCTTATTTTTGCGGGATTATTTCAATCCAGTACCCGTCCGGGTCTTCAATGAAATAAATCCCCATGGACGGATTTTCATAGCAAATGCAACCCATTTCCTTATGGTGCCGGTATGCAGCCTGAAAATCATCTACCATAAAAGCGATGTGAGATTCGTTATCCCCCAGGTCGTAAGGTTCTTTCCTGTCCTTTAACCATGTAAGCTCCAGCTTGTGAGGAGTTGTTCCGTCACCCAGGAATGAAAGTATGAAGCTTCCGTCTGATGCCTCATGTCTGCGCACTTCGGTCAGACCAAGCGCTTCTTTGTAGAATTTAATGCTTTTTTCAAGATCCAGCACATTTATGTTGTTGTGGTTAAAGGTAAACTTCATATTCCCGCCTCCTAAAAGTTTTATATGCACTATAATATCATTTTCAAAAATTATTATGCCACCGTATCAATACCTGTATCAACTGAAAGCCTGGTTTTTGCCGGCCGGCTTCATTCCTGCTGACCTGCTTAGCTCCTCAATTTGTTCCACAGGGAAGTCCTCAATTTATTAAGGAGATGATGTCACACTCTCAGTATTTCCCCTTCCTTCCCGTCAACGGTGAAAGTTTCGATTTCCGTAAACCCCAGCTTCTTTAATATCGAAGACCATCTCCCGGACATATCCTCATCGTAAAGTATAGGCCTGAAGCCCAGGGAAAGATAAACCTTTATGGCAGGAATGCGAAAATCATCGGTACTCAGGGTGATGCTTTTGCAGCCTTTACTGACCAGATAATTCAGCACCGCTGCATTAAGAGGCCTGGCAAGCCCCTTTCCCCTATATTCAGGGCGTATACAGACCATGTGCAGTATTCCCGGTTCCGGTTCGGGCTTTACGATGCCGGTTGCCGTTCCGGCTATATTACCGGCAGGATCAACAATAAAAAAGATTCCTTCCGGAAATATTCCTTCCATGGCCAGCATGTTTTTATTAAAATCCTCTTCAGTCCAGCTTCCCGTATCCAGTCCGTCTGAGCATGCTTTGATCCAGGCAATTGCGTCTCCTTCCCTATAGGTTCTGATACCGTATCCGTTTTTCAATTCATATTCCGGTATATGTTGCATCTTCCACCACATCTTAAGCTGCTGCATATGGCTACCTCCAAATCATCTTTACACATAACCTGTTACCTTTATGTTAATATTAGCTGAAGCAGGTTGCAAGACAATTTGATGCTTAACCTTTATATTACCAGGTTACAGGATGATTTATTTTTTAACCTTTTATGCTATCCGGCATATAATAACAGAAGAATAGATTCAATAAGGAAGTGTATCTTATGAACCCTAATCCATTGGCCCGGCTGGAATTTATGTTTGACAGGCTGAGGGAATACAGCAGGTTCCCCATGGGAGCAGGCGTAAGAAGGCCTTTCAGACCTGCACCTTTATTCATGAGACATCCTTTTATGGTTCCTCCTCCGCCATTTATGAGGAGACCTTCCGGTTCAGCTTCAGGGGCTCCTGTTTCAAATCCATTGGAAACCCTTGCCAAGGGCTTGTCCACAACCCTGTCACAGATTGCAAAAACAGTCCCTGTTACGGCAAGAAGGCATTCGGATGAAGATTATTATTCTATTGCAAAAGAATTCATTCCCGCTGACGCAGAAATACTTACGCCGGAATTTCCGGCAAATTCAAGGCCCATTCTTGTTACCGATCTTGACGGCGATGCCCAGGATGAACTGATAATGTCTTACAGGTTAAATGACGAAATTATAACCATCGTACTGAAAAAGACAGATAATACCTGGCAAAAAATAGGAGAAGTATGCATTCCGGGTTATGACCAAATAAACTACAGGAATGTGGAAAGCTTGTCAGGTGAAGGTATGAAACAACTGCTTCTGGGCTGTACGTCAAAGGGAAAGGTCCCTGTCATAAACGGTTACGAGATATTCGAAGGCAGTATCATGCAGATTTTCTCCAGGAACTACAGGTGGCTGGAACTGGTCAAGCCTGAAAATGATGAGAGGGATAACACAGGAGCACGTCTTGCCGTTTGGAATGAAACAGGTGATGATACATATGAAATCGAATTGCTTCGCTGGAACGGACTGGAACTGGAACCTCAGGACGATGTCTCATCATACTACGAAAGGAGCGTAGTGCCCTACTATATAAAAAAAGTACAAAGGAACCCATATGCGCCGTCCAACTGGTACAATCTGGCACACGCCCTGATAAAAGCAAAAGCATACAGGGATGCAGCCGTGGCAATCGACCTGGGAATGAGAGTGGATGCAAAATCGGAGTACAGGGAGAAGTTTGAGACATTAAGAGCTTCAATTAATCCAAAGCAATAAAAACTCAGTTTCTCAAAACAAAGAACTCTATTTTCTGACTTAAATACGTACATTATCGTAAAGCGATACCAAACATTTAAGTGAAATGTAGTATAATGTAAGTAATAACAACATGGTTTATAAAAAACGCATAAAAATGTACTGGACATAAATACACCGAACAAAAATACATTATTTAAAATGTTTACTTAACAGAAATACCCAATGAAATACATCAATCAGGAAATTATATGAGAGAATATGGAAAACAGAGAGATAAAAGTATCAGTCAGAAATCTCGTTGAATTTGTGCTAAGGTCCGGGGACCTGGACAGCAGGTTCTTCGGAACCAGCAGGGCACTGGAAGGCACGAAATCACACCAGAAAATACAGAAGGAGTCCGGCACTTCATACAGGGCCGAGGTATATCTTTCCTACAGCATAGAATACGAAGGTTTTACCATTATCCTGGAAGGGCGCGCCGATGGGATTATTACCGAAAAGGAAGGCATTGTTGTGGATGAAATAAAATCCACCACCATGCCTTTGGAATATATAGATGAAAACTACAACCCTCTTCACTGGGCACAGGCCAAATGCTATGCATATATCTATGCCCGGCAGAATGATATCCAAAGCCTGTCGGTGCAGCTCACATATTATCAGATAGACACTGAAGAAAAGAAAATCATCAGGAAATCTTTCAGCATTACGGAGCTAAAGGGTTTTTTCTACGGGCTGGTGGACAGATATTTAGTCTGGGCAAACCTTGAAAAAAATTGGGTTCCCGAAAGAGATACATCCATCAGGAAACTTGCCTTCCCTTTTGATTCTTACAGAAAAGGTCAAAGAGATCTGGCAGTTGCCGTGTATAAAACAATTACGGAGGGCAGGAATCTCTTTGTACAGGCCCCCACCGGTATCGGAAAGACCATTTCCGTCCTTTTCCCCGCCGTTAAAGCCCTGGGTGAAGGACATGTCTCGAAAATATTCTATCTGACAGCCAAGACAATCACACGTCAGGTAGCAGAAGAATCTTTTTCAAGGATGCGCAGCTTTGGGCTTAAGTTCAGAACCCTAACTCTTACTGCCAAAGACAAAATTTGTTTTTGCAAGGAAGCTGCCTGCAGTCCCGAGCAGTGTGAATATGCAAAAGGACATTTTGACAGGGTAAATGAAGCCATTCTTGACATGCTGAACAACCAAGAAAACATCACAAGGGAAAAGATTGTGGAGTATGCCAGAAAACATAGGGTCTGTCCTTTCGAATATTCCCTCGATCTGTCTGTTTGGGCTGATTGCATCATATGCGATTACAACTATGTCTTTGACCCCAGGGTTGGTCTTAAAGGATTTTTTTCAAACGGTAAAGGCGATTATGCTTTTTTGATAGATGAGGCACACAATCTTGTAGACAGGGCAAGGGAAATGTTTTCAGCCCAGCTTAACAAGTCGTCTTTCCTGGAAATAAAGAAAATAATAAAGCAGAAGAAAACTCCTGTAGCCAAAGCAATATCAAAAGTAAATGCACATATGTTAACTCTGGGAAAGCTGTGCCATGAGGATGGCTTTTTGGTAACAAAGGAAGAGCAAAAAGATCTGTATCGGCATCTGAGATACTTCATCAAAGAAACTGAGGACTGGCTTATTAAAAATGCCGGTTATGAAAACTCCGGCTCTGAAAAAGACGGTCCTGACGTGTATGATAAACTTTTGGAACTTTATTTTGATTCATTGGCTTTCATAAGAATTTCCGAGTTGTTTGACGAACGGTATGTTACTTTCATCGAGACGGAAAAAAGAGAAGTAAAGGTGAAGTTGTTCTGCCTCGATCCGTCTTATCTTTTGGGTGAAACCCTTAAGAAGGGCAAGACAGCCATTTTCTTTTCGGCTACCCTTACTCCGCTGAACTATTTCAGGGACATTTTAGGAGGCAACTCCGACGACTATACCATAAGCCTGCCGTCCCCCTTTGAAAAAA
>JAMNYG010000113.1 GCA_023622945.1 Bacillota bacterium
TGGCAGGGGAGACAGGACTTGAACCCACAACCGACGGTTTTGGAGACCGCTGCTCTACCAATTGAGCTACTCCCCTACGACTGACAAGTAAGAGTATACAACATTAAGCTGTTTTAGTCAATGGGGAATATAAGGTTTTTTTAAATATGGAGCATAAACTGGTACAACAGATTAATTCATGGTAAAATAATTCGTATAAATGGAAATGAAAGGACAAGGAGATGTCATTATCATGAAGCTTGGCTTTATTGGCACCGGTTTTATGGGATCTGCCATGCTGCGAGGAGTTTTGAACTCCGGACTTTTTAGGGCAAGGGATCTATACATATATGATGTTGACAACAAAAAAACCGCAGAGCTTTCAAAGGAACTTGGAATAAACATTGCATCTTCTGAGGCTGAGGTGGCGGAATTTTCTGATGCGGTGATACTTGCCGTCAAGCCTGATGTTGTAAAAAGCGCCCTTGAAGCGTGTAAGGATAAGTTTAATCATGGCAGGATACTGATATCCATAGCGGCAGGTATACCTTTAAAGACATACAGGGATATTTTAGGAAATCAGGCAAAAGTTGTTCGGGCAATGCCCAATCTTCCTGCTGTAGTGGGGGAAGGCATGACGGTTTTTTCATTCAGTGAAACACTTGAAGAAAAGGATATAGATACTGTAAAAAAAATTCTTGGTTCCTTTGGCAAGGTTGAAGTTTTGGATGAAAGCCGGATGTGTCAGGTAATAGCCCTGACAAGCAGCAGTCCTGCTTATGTGTTCATGTTTATAGAAGCCATGGCAGATGCGGCTGTGCTTTCTGGAATAAGCAGACAGATGGCTTACAGGCTTGCTGCCCAGGCTGTGCTTGGTTCGGCCAAAATGGTTCTGGAAACTGGAAGGCATCCCGGAGAGCTGAAGGACCAGGTCTGCTCACCCGGGGGAACGACAATCGAAGCTGTAAGTGCCCTTGAAAAAAACGGGTTCAGATATGCGGTTATTGAAGCCATGGACCGGTGCACAAAAAAAGCCGAGGAGCTTGGGAAACTGTTTGGGTAGACCTGTAAATACTTCAAAAAGGTCAATATTTTTAATAAATTGATTCTTGTAGGTAGCGATTTTAGGGAATTGATTCTGAAGGAATTGATTTTGAAGGAAACAGTGATAAGGAGACGACGATGAAAAAAGTCATCATATATACAGATGGAGCATGCTCTGGAAATCCCGGCAACGGAGGATGGGGTGCAATTCTGAAATACGGGGAACATGAAAAGGAAATCTCTGGATTTGAGGCAAATACCACCAACAACAGGATGGAGCTTAAGGCTGCCATTGAAGCCCTGAAGGCACTGAAGGAGCCATGCGAGGTGGAATTATACAGTGACAGCGCATATCTGGTAAACGGATTTAACATGGGCTGGCTGAACAGCTGGAAGGCTAACGGCTGGGTTAATTCCTCAAAGGAAGAGGTAAAGAATGTTGATCTTTGGAAAGAACTTGACAGGCTGAGCAAGGTTCATAAAATAACATGGATAAAAGTCAAAGGTCACAGCGATAATCCTTTTAACGAAAGATGCGATAAGCTTGCTACCGGGGAAATAAAGAAAAATTCTCATAATTCCCTGTAAGGCATGTGTCCTTTCATTTTTTCCTCGTGTAGTTCTCTTATGGTTCTGTAGCTTGACGCCAACGTTCTTATCCGGACTATGACTTCCCTGGCAGTTCCGATAATCAGTATCCTGTTTTCATAGATAAACTGCTCCATGGGAACACCTGCCTTTCTTATAAAAGTTTTCTTACATTATTTTTATTGTTCAGCGTGAAATTTATAACTGCATATTAAAATTCATAACAGAATATCGAAATACAACATGAAACGGTCATAAAGGTTTACATTATTTATTTCCATAGTAATTTTTTGTAATACCCCTGCATAAAATTTTATTAAGAGATATACATAAGGGGGAAAAGGGTTGATCTCCAAAGTATTGCAACTGTTGATGCAGCATGTAAAAAACAATACCAGCCTGTATTTTTCAATAGTATTGACCTTTATAACAGGTGTGTCTGCCGGAGCCTTTACCGTTAACGGATTAAGTTCAGCCCAGAAGGAAGAACTGACTTACTTTTTTAAGGGATTTATTCAGCTTTTTACATATCAGAAAATGGATAGCGGAGAACTTTTTAAGGTTGCTTTGATTGATAATTTAAAAATAGTTGCCCTTCTGTGGGGTCTGGGAGTGACAATTATAGGCATACCGTTTATATATATCATCGTAGGCATAAGGGGATTCATAACAGGTTTCAGCTCGGGCTTTATAATTGAAGTCATAGGTACGAAAGGCCTTCTTTTTGCATTATGCGCCCTTATACCAAAAGAGCTTATAGTGATACCGTGCATTATAGCCTTGAGCGCTTATGGTATTAAGTTTTCCCTCAATATCATAAAGAGCAAGTCCATCAAGCACTTTTCCAGGCAAAGTTTAAAGGGCGGATTTTTATCATACTGCTTTGTTACGCTTTTTTTCACCTTTATTATCTTTTTCGGCGTAATGGTGGAAGCATATGTCTCTCCCGTCCTATTGCGGATGATTTCTCCCATTTTTACTGAATAACCGTCCGCCAATAAAAAATAAAAATCTCAACATATGTATAATTATGGGAAACAATGTTAATAATATCTAAGGAAATATCGTTTGATTGTGAAAACATGAAAATATTTTCACATCATAAATAAATTTGACTTTTAATTAACATAAAAATGTAATAAAATAATTAAACAAGGTAAATGTTTGGAAAACTGTGAATTCTTATCCATATTAAGGTGAAAATAAATTTTGTATGTTCAGCATAGATTGACATATTTAATAAAGAGAGGAAGTAGTTGCAAATGGAAGCGTTGGTACAAAAGTTTATCGGATTTCTGGAAAAAGATAAGAGGCTGTCCGCCAATACCTTGCAATCCTACAAAAGGGACATAGAACAGTACATAGCATACTTGAAGGAAATGAACCTTTCCAGCATAACAAACACCAATAAGACAACAGTAATAGCCTATCTTCTGAACCTGCAGAAGAAGGGTCGGGCAACATCAACCATATCAAGAAATCTGGCATCCATAAGGTCATTCTATCAATACATGGCCAAGAACAAGATAATAAATGTTGACCCGACTTCTGACCTGGAATCGCCCAAGGTGGAAAAGAGGCTGCCTCAGATCCTTTCCACCCAGGAAGTAGAACTTCTTCTGGAACAGCCAAAGTGCGTCGACCTGAAAGGATACAGGGACAAGGCCATGCTGGAGCTGCTTTATGCAACGGGGATAAGGGTATCCGAGCTTATATCCCTGAATGTGGAGGACATAAACCTTGAGGTGGGCTTCATAAGATGCAATAAAGGAACAAGAGAAAGGGTAATACCCATAGGTTCAATGGCCATTAACGCACTCCAGGAGTACCTTTCCAAAGCACGGGGTTTGATGATACAAGATCCAAACGAAAAAGCGCTGTTTGTGAATGTTAACGGTAAAAGGCTGACAAGGCAAGGTTTTTGGAAAATAATAAAGCAGTACAAAAACCAGGCAAAAATAAACAAGGAAATCACTCCCCATACGCTGAGGCATTCTTTTGCCGCGCACCTGTTGGAGAACGGTGCGGATTTAAGATCCATACAGGAAATGCTTGGACATTCAGACATATCTTCAACCCAGATATATGCCCAACTTGCCAAGAACAGGATCAAGGAAATCTATAAAAAGACTCATCCCAGGGCATAAGGAAGCATACGTACATAGAACCATTACCGGACAATACGCTGCAAACAGGGCAAAAGGCATCTTCCCATAAGGAGGATGCCTTTTTATTTGGATGTGAAATAGCACAACAGTTTAAATTAAGAAATATATGTTAAAATATTGATAAGAAATACGTGATTTAAAATAGATTTGAGTTAATATAGATAGCAATGACCTGATTCGGGTTAAACCGGTGGTTTTTTGTGTGCTTTGACGAGAAGTTTGTCGTAAGCCTTGCATGCAGAGGAGGGATTAGGTTGAAAAGAGCCATAATAATAGTATTGGACAGCTTTGGAATCGGGGAGCTGCCTGACGCTGCAAAATTTGGGGATGAAGGCAGCAATACCCTTGAAAGTGTTGCAAAAGCATTTGATAACTTCAGGCTTAAGAATCTGGAGATGCTGGGGCTGGGAAATATAGAAGGTGTGAAAGTCTTGCCTGTTGTTGCCGATGCAATGGGAAGTTACGGAAGAATGGCTGAGAAATCCCCGGGAAAGGATACAACTACCGGACATTGGGAGATTGCAGGTCTTGTACTGGACAGGCCTTTTCCCACTTACCCTGAAGGATTCCCTGACGAGGTAATTAAAGAATTTGAAGAAGCTGCAGGCGTAAAAACACTTGGAAATGTTGCAGCTTCAGGCACAGAGATCATTAACCGGCTGGGGGATCAGCATGTAAAGACAGGATATCCCATTGTATATACATCTGCCGACAGCGTGTTCCAAATTGCCGCCCATGAGGAAGTGATACCGGTGGAAAGGCTTTATGAAATGTGCAGGATTGCCCGCAGAATACTTAGAGGCGAGCATGCCGTCGGTCGTGTCATCGCCCGTCCTTTTACCGGCGAAAGCGGAAACTACGTGAGAACCGAGAGGCGACATGATTTTTCATTGAAACCATTGGGCAAAACCATGCTGGATTATGCAAAGGAAAACGGTTACGAAGTAAAAGCCGTCGGTAAAATTAAAGATATCTTTGATGGAGAGGGCATAACCGATTATGTTTATACAAGCGGAAACATGGACGGTGTGGACAAGACCCTCGACTATATGAGGCAGAACTTCCAGGGAATCATTTTTACAAATCTTGTTGATTTCGATATGATATATGGACACAGAAATAACGCTAAAGGATATGCAGAGGCTCTGATATCTTTTGACAACAGGATTCCTGAACTGGTAGAAGCTATGAAGGAAGAAGACATACTGTTCATCACGGCAGATCATGGATGCGATCCCGGAACTCCCAGCACGGATCATTCCAGGGAATACGTTCCGTTGCTGGTCACCGGGAAAAATGTGAAGAGAAATGTAAACCTTGGCACAAGGAGCACTTTTGCAGACTTAAGCGCAACAGTTGCGGAGTTTCTCGGTATACCTTCGACGCCTAACGGGGAAAGTTTCTACAGGAGCATTATTAATAAATGAAAAGCATTATAAACGCTTGATATATTGCAACAAAATCCGGTGTCAAAATATCGCTGATTATTTTGTTAAATGCACTGACCGTATTCATTTAGTTAATTGCATATTTTTGCTATTTGTATATTATTTGTGGCTCCTTTGCAATTGATGAATATTTACCGGAGGGGATAATATGAGGATGGTTGACCTCATAAACAAGAAAAAGCGGGGAGAAGCTCTTACCAGAGACGAGATATATTATATAGTCCAGGGGTATACACAGGGCGAAATACCCGATTATCAGATGTCGGCCTTTTTGATGGCGGTTTACTTTAAAGGGATGAACAAGGAGGAAACCGCAAATCTGACCATGGCATATGCAGAGTCGGGAGAACAGGTGGACCTTTCTGAGATTGAAGGAATCAAGGTTGACAAGCATAGTTCGGGTGGTGTCGGAGACAAGGTCAGCATCGCGGTAATTCCCTTGTGTGCATCGGCAGGAATTCCGGTTGCCAAAATGTCGGGACGGGGACTGGGACATACCGGAGGAACCATTGATAAACTTGAATCCATAGAAGGGTTCAGAACCGAACTTGCCAGAGAGGAATTCATCCGTAACGTAAATACATATAAAATGGCCATAATGGGACAGTCACCCAATCTTACGCCGGCCGACAAGAAAATATATGCCCTGAGGGATGTAACATCCACAGTAGACAGTATCCCTCTTATCGCCAGCTCCATAATGAGCAAAAAGATTGCATCCGGAGCGGACTGTATAGTCCTTGACGTCAAAGCGGGGTCGGGAGCTTTCATGAAGACGGTGAACGAAGCAAAAGAGCTTGCCAGAACCATGGTTGAAATAGGCAAATCGGTCGGAAGAAAAACCGTAGCTTTGGTTACCGATATGAATCAGCCTCTGGGGCGGGAAGTGGGCAATGCAAATGAAGTAAGGGAAGCCATAGATGTATTGAGAGGAAATGCAGATGAAGATATTACAACCATTACCTTGACAGTTGCATCTTACATGGCTGTCCTTGCCGGGGCTTTAGAAGCTTAGGGAGCTTGTCCGAATACAGGGAGGAAACCCGGAAGTCATAGAGAATCCTGAAAAATTGCCCCAGGCAAAATATCATGTCGATGTAAAGGCAATACAGGATGGATACATAACATCCATAAATGCCGAAAGCATAGGATTAGCTGCCATGCTTCTGGGAGCAGGAAGGGCAAAAAAGGAAGACAAAATAGATCATGCTGCCGGAGTGACCATGATTAAAAAAGTTGGTGACTGGGTAAAAGCGGGAGATACTTTGTGCGTTTTGCATGCCAACATCCGGAATACAAAAGAAGCCGAACTTCTGGCGGCCGGTGCTTTTCAACTGGGAAATGAAAAGCCTGAGGCCAATGAATTGATTCATGCAGTAATAGAATAGGCAAGGACATATAAGGACTGCTTCCGGCATAAGATTATATGGGAAAGGAGTGGTCCTTCATGAGCAAAAAGATAGTTGCAAGCATATTAATGTTTTTTTTGGTTGTAATGAGCCTGTTTCCGCTGGTTTCCTTTGCAGATGCTCCTGCAATGGACCTGGCGGAATACGATGCCGTCGCGGTTGCAAATATCATGCAAAAGACAAGCGTATTTGATCTGAAGGCAAAGAGCGCCATACTTAGCGTTACAAAAGTAATGTCAATGCTTCTTTTCATGGAAGCAATTGATTCAGGAAAGCTAAGTTACGATGAAATAGTAACGGCATCAGAATATGCAGCCAGTATGGGAGGATCACAGGCATACATAGAGCCGGGAGAGCAGTTCAGTGTGAGAGATGCACTAAAGGCTGTTGCAATACATTCATCAAATGATGTAACGGTAGCGCTGGCAGAAAAAATATCCGGAAGCGAAGAAGTTTTTGTTGCTGAAATGAACAGGAAGGCCAAAGAGCTTGGAATGGAGAATACCAAGTTCCAGGATACCACAGGACTTACAGAGGAAGACCATTACAGCAGCGCATATGATATTGCCGTTATGTCAAGGGAGTTAATCCTTAAGCATCCCGATATATTGAAATTTACAAGCATATGGCATGATACATTTAGAAACGGAGAATTTTCTCTTGACAACACCAATAAACTGATCAGGCATTACCAGGGGGCCGACGGGCTTAAAACAGGATACATTTCAAAGGCAGGATATTGTCTTGCCGCTACGGCAAAAAGAGGCAACATGAGGCTTATTGCAGTTGTCCTTGGAGAGCCCGATTCCAATACAAGGTTTGCCGAGACCAGAAAGCTTTTGGATTATGGTTTTGCAAACTTCGAACTTTCCGAGGTAAACAAAAAAGGTGAAGAGATAGGGACAATTGATGTCAAGAAGGGGTTGAAAATGACCGTAAAAGCCGTATACCCTGAAGACGTCAAAATATTGCTGAGCAGGGGAGAAAAAGGGAATATTGAACGCAAAATAATACCTGAGGAAGAAATAATGGCACCGGTAAAGAAAGGTCAGAAAGTAGGTGAAGTTATATACACAATAGGTGAAAATGAGGTTAAAAGGGTGGAAATTGTAGCACAGGAAGACGTGGACAGAGCTACTTTTGTAAAGCTGTTCTTCAGGCTGATCGGTCATTGGTTTGCTTTGGGAAGAAAGTAAAATTGCTGTCTAAAACGGTGCGGTAGACATCCTGCACCGTTTTTTTATGCCACTTAATACAAAGGTTCATCGGATAAAATGGTTTTCTTCTTTAAAATCGGCGCCTTGACACAAAAGGTAATAAATGTTACCATAAAAAGAAATTTTTCTTCTGTGGATGGTGAATGTATGTTTGTGTCAGAGGCATTGAAAATAAACCGAAAAGGTCACCTTGAGATAGGCGGATGTGATTGTGTTGAACTGGCTGAAAAATACGGCACACCCCTTTATGTGCTTGACGAATCCCTCATAAGAAGGAACTGCCAGAAGTATAAAAGAGCTATAGATATATATTATGACGGCAACGGTTTAGCCCTGTATGCAAGCAAGGCTTTTTGCACCATGGCCATGTGCAGGATTGTACAGCAGGAGGGACTGGGACTTGACGTAGTTTCCGGCGGAGAACTCTATACCGCCTTAAAGGCGGGCTTTCCCATGGAAAAGGTATATTTCCACGGAAATAACAAGACACCACAGGAAATAGAATTGGCCATTGACAACAATGTGGGAAGGTTTGTTGTAGATAACCGGTTTGAGCTGTACAACATAAATGAGACAGCTTCAAGGAAAGGGAAAAAGGTTAAGGTTTCCTTCAGGATTAAACCCGGAGTGGAGGCCCATACTCACGACTATGTCCAAACAGGGCAGACAGACTCAAAATTCGGTGTAGCCCTTGAAAACGGAGAAGCACTGGAACTTATATCAGAAGCTGCCGGCTTAAACAATATAGAAGTGGTCGGATTACATTGCCATATAGGTTCCCAGATATTTGAAACGGCACCCTTTGAACTTGCAGCCGGGATAATGCTTGACTTTATTGCTGAATTAAAGGAAAAACTGGGACTTGAAATCCGCGAGCTTAACCTTGGAGGAGGTTTTGGTGTCAAATATACATCCGAAGATGACCCTTTGGAATATGAAAGCTATATTGAACTGGTTTCCGGAGTGATAAAGAACATATGTAAGGAGAAAAATATCAGGCTGCCTTTTATAGTTCTGGAACCCGGCAGATCGGTAGTAGCTTCTGCAGGTATAACTCTTTACACGGTCGGAGCGGTTAAGGATATTAAAAATGTAAGGAAATATGTCTTCGTAGACGGCGGTATGAATGACAATCCAAGGTATGCGCTTTACCGTTCACGGTATGATGCAGTGCTGGCAAATCGTCCCGGTGAAGAAAGAACCGAACTGGTGACCATAGCAGGCAAGTGCTGCGAATCAGGGGATATACTTATAAAGGATATAATGATGCCCAGGATTGAGACAGGTGACATTCTTGCTGTACTTGTAACTGGAGCATACAACTATTCAATGTCAAGCAATTACAACAGAATTGGAAGACCT
>JAMNYG010000001.1 GCA_023622945.1 Bacillota bacterium
CATAGAAAAAAGGATACTTGAATAAAGTATCCTTTTTTCGGTCCCATTTATCCAAAATATATGGCAATAATAACAGCCGTCAGTTTTCCCGTTCTGTTTTACGTCATGTTCCGGGTCTGTTTTGCGTCATGTTATATTGTCCACTGGTCATGGATGATGCCGACGATGTACCATGTATTGTCCTTCTTTTCAAATACCAGTCGCAGGCTTCTCCAATCCATTCCTTCATACTGTGGGTCAAAACCCGGGAAGTGGTATTCCACCACAATTGCTTTTGGATATACGTCCAGTGTATTTACAAGGGAATTACCTTTGCCCAGGACTTTGTTGTAAGCCACTTCAGGAGCATTCATGAAATCCACGTCGTAAATGAATTTGTTGTAATACCCTTCAAAATCCAGCTCTATGGGAAGACCTGAGCCGTCATAGCTTCCCCAGTTGTAGACTTTGCTGTCATTACCCAGGTTTCTTACCTGTTCGCGGGTAAAGACCAGATCGGTCTCCACATTAACATATCCGTAGGGCGAAAAACGCACTCCCTTTTCGGGATGTACTGCCTGAGACAGTTTCTCAAGGTCCTTTTCCCTTAAAGCCTTTACCACTTCCGTAGCCCTGTCGCCTATGATGCTTGCTATATATTCCTGGGTTCCGTTCTGAAGTGATTCCAGCTTGTCGTCAAGTTCTTCATCCAGCTTGTCTTTGGTATCCTGAGGCTTTGCAGTACTGCCGGGTTCAGGGGTGGTTGTTGTTTGTGTGTTGTCTTTGGGTATTACCTTTATTCCGCCGTCATTATTCTGCAGGATGGTGCAGGCTGCAGCGCTCAGGATAAACACAGCTACTATGAAAATCAGTGCAACTCTGTGCTTTATAATATGCTTCATTGTGATCTCCTCCGTTAAGTTTGTTTTGTTCTGTTATTATTGTATAATCCCGTGGTTTCAACCCTACATCAAATATGTTGCAAAGTTGTAACAGTTATTATAATTGATGGCATGATTATTTCCTGTTGCAATATGGTGCGGTGTCCAATTAAATGCTTTAATCTAATTAGACGCTTTAATGTCGAAAATTTAGAAATTCCGAAAGCTTGAAATTACTGTTTACTTAATAATTGGAAGCTCAAGGGTTGCGGTGGTACCGCTCTTTCCGTCTGAAGAAAGCTTAATGTTTCCCTTGTGTGCATCTACGATGTGTTTTACGATGGAAAGGCCCAGACCGGTTCCTGAAACAGCTTTTGCATTGTCCGCCCGATAGAAACGTTCAAATACCCTGGGAATCTGGTGAGGTGGTATGCCGATTCCCTGGTCCGTGACGGTGAGAACGGCCATGGATGAGCTTTTATATAACCTGATGAGAACTGTTGAGTGTTTCGGAGAAAACTTGATGGCGTTGTCAAAAAGGTTGACAAGAACCTGCACAAGCTTTTCGGAATCTCCCCGGACGTAAATGTCGGGTTTTGTTTCCAGCTTCATCCTTATATCGTATTTACCGGCGCGTACCGACATTTTTTCGGCTGTTTCCTCAACCAATTGGGAGAAGTTAACCCGACCGAATGAAAACTTTTCCCTGTCTGAATCAATACGTGAAAGGGTCAGGATTTCATCTATAAGCCTTGTAAGCCTTTCAGCCTCATTATTTAAGTGGTAAACAGCCTTTTGCAGATCGGGCCTGTTTTCCACCTCGTCTTTCAGGTACTCGGAATATCCTTTTATTGCGGTAAGAGGAGTTTTTAATTCATGGGAAACGTTTGATACAAACAGCTTTTGTTGCTGGATATATTCCTTAAGCCGGGCGCCCATGGAATTGAAACTTTCGCACAGTTGTGCTATTTCATCGGAAGATTTGATGTTTACAGGTGTAAAGTCCTGGCGGGCATAGTTGTGTGTTGCTTTGACCAGCTGGTTGATGGGCTTTGTGACCCTGCCGGCAATATAGATGCTCAGAAGGGTCATCATGACGGCAAACCCGATTGCGCCTACCAGGAAAATTTCAGTAACCCCTTGGAGCAGGGTTGTAAGAAAGTTAAGAGGATATATTATTTCCAGGAGCCCGAACGTTTCTCCCTGCAGGTCCAGTGGGGAGGCAAAATGAATCTGGTTGTTCCTGACCATGTATGCGTAATTGCCTTCAGACGCACGGGAAAGAAGATCACTGATTTCCCGTTCCGTCAGGGCGCTTTTTACGCCGATGTCAGTGGAAGCAAGAAGGTTTTTATGGGTATCGTATATCCGAACGCTTCCCAATATCAGGCCAAGATTGGTTATGATGCGCTGAGCGGACTGCACGCTTAATACGTCAGCATCCGGATCGTCAAGAAAGGCAACCTGTGAAATATATATTTCCGCCAGCCTGCTTTGGGCTAACAGGTGCCGTTCTATAGTGCCCATGCTCAGCACCTCTATTCCTCTTAAAACTGCAAATCCTACAGAAAAAGTTGACAACAAAGTTGCAATTAAGTAATACAAAACAAGTCTGCGCCTGAATTTCATCACTTACCTCCAAAGCGGTAGCCGAATCCGTATACCGTGATAATATGCCTGGGGCTGGCACTGTCGTCTTCTATTTTTTTCCTGAGGCGTGCTATGGTGATGTCCACTGCCCTGCTGTCTCCCATGAAATCGTAACCCCATGCCCTGGAAAGAAGTTCTTCTCTGCTGAAAACCCTTTGAGGATTTTTGGCAAACAGTTCGAGGAGCTGATATTCCCGGAGGGTAAGCTCAACAGGAGCGCCGTTTTTAAAAACCATCTTGTTTGTCAGGTTGATTTCCAGGTCCAGATGACGCACTATTTCAGGAGACGAGTCGGCGCTTTTTTCCAGGCGACGCAGAACGGTTTTCATTCTGGCAATCAGTTCTCTTCCGTCAAAAGGCTTTGTAATGTAGTCATCGGCTCCCAGCTCAAGCCCCAGCACCTTGTCCACTATGTCATCCTTTGCCGTGAGAATGATGATGGGGGTTTTGCGTATTTTGGTCATCTCCCTGCATACATCGAGACCGCTTATATCAGGAAGCATCAGGTCCAGGATGACAATGTCGGGATTGAAGGAGAGAAAAGCTTCAAGGCCCGACTTGCCGTCGGCAGCGGTCATCACTTTGAAATTTTCCCTTTCAAGTATCATTTCAATCAGATCCCTGATGGCCGGTTCATCATCTATAACGAGCACCTTGGTCATTCCGTTCACCTGCAGTTTGGAGCATTGCTTTTTGTATCGCAACTAAAATGCATTATGATTATTATTTTATGCGTATCAGTACCTGTTTAACTAATTATATCAATAAACTTAAAAAGACAGAATACCCGGCATATTTTAGCATGGCATTGATGAAATTATTTCGAAAAACAATGCCATCAACGTTAAGATAAGAGTGTAAGAATTGTCGAAAAAGTGATATAATCGTTTGTGTGCATCGGGGGAAGGAACTGCCGGCTGATGTTGTGCGTCAGACCATGCAGGGTCAAGTTAATATTGGAGTGACCGAAATTGAAGAACTGTTCTTTTAGGAAACGTATATCTCTGAACCATGAATTAACAAAATTATTGTTCAAACGTATAAGGGACAGAAAATTTAACAAAATGATTCATCTGAAATTTAGTAAATTGACTGATCTGAAATCTGATAAAATTATTGACCTGAAGACCCGGATAAAAAACAGCAGCTTGGGGGGCATAATCGATTCCATAAAATCCTCAGCAGGGGTCAGACTTATCCAGGACAGACTGGATGCGTTATTTTTTAAGTTTCCTCTTCTGATTTTTTATATAACATTGATATGGTACCTGGAATTTGTCTACAGAATCCGCTGTTTTAACGGCATAACTTTCGATTTTGTCTTTCCCGTGCTGTTCGCGTTGCCTGCAGGAGCGGTTCTGTTTTCGGTATCAAGACTTTTGGGAGAACGTTCAAACAGGTTGGCAGCAGTTCTTATTACATCGGTAATGTCCTTTTTATATGCCGTTCAGCTGATATATTTCGGTATATTCCGTACTCCTCTTCTGACGTATTCCCTTATCGGCGCAGGCGATGCGTTGAAATTCGTTGATGTAATTTACGCTGCACTGGCCAAAAACGCAGCCGTACTGGTGCTGATTTTCGGACCGGTTATTCTTCTGATTATATCGGGCAAGAAGCTTCAGTATACAAGAATGAAGCCTTTGATGCTGCGCAACATGTTTTTGTTTTGCATTGCGGGTTATGTCATTTCCATGGTCTGCGTCCATTTAACAGGCAAGGAAGAATTTTCCCAGTACAGCATCTACTTTAAAGGGGGTTCGCCTGAACTCTCGGTAAGCAAGCTGGGACTTATGACAACAATGAGGCTTGATGTGCAAAGGCTGATACACGATTACCGTTATAACGTAAATGCAGCTGCAGCTTTTCAGGAAGAGGAAACCAACAGTGCTGATGATCATATTTATGATGCTGAGGCATATGGGACCGACAATCCGGGTTCTGCCGGTTACCCATCAAATGCGGTGAATCCCGGCACGGCTTATTCCGGAAAAATTCCGGATGGTTATAATACATCTCAATCATCGCAGTTTGGCAGGGAGTATAACCCTGGCAACAGTTATTATCCCGGTTATGGATATTACCAAAGGGATGATTTCAGCAATGCCGGTGAATCGGGCATTGGCGGGGAAACCGACACAGATGAGCCATATAATATTATGAATATTGATTTTGAGGCTTTGATTGCCAATGAAAAGGATAAAAACCTTCTTGATATGCACAGGTATTTTTCCTCGGTAGAGCCTACCAAAAAGAATAAGTATACCGGCCTTTTTAAAGGGCACAACCTTATCATGATAACCGCAGAAGCCTTTTCATCCTATGCGATAAACCCTGAGATTACTCCCACTTTGTATAAAATGACAAGGGAAGGCTTTGTTTTTACCAATTTCTACAATCCTGTCTGGTGGGTCAGCACTTCAGACGGGGAATACGTGGCGTGCACCAGCCTATTGCCAAAATCCGGAGTCTGGAGTTTCTACCAGTCGGGCAAGAACTTCATGCCTTTTGTTATGGGTAACCAGTTCAAAAAGCTTGGATATATCACCAAAGCCTATCATAACCATACTTACACTTATTATAAACGCCATATTTCCCATCCCAATATGGGATATGACTACAAGGGTATGGGAAACGGCCTTGAAGCCTATGTCAAGGAGACCTGGCCTGAATCTGATCTTGAGATGATTGAAGCCACAGTGGGAGAATACGCGGGCAGCCAACCTTTCCATGCCTATTATATGACGGTCAGCGGTCATATGAACTATAACTTTTTTGGAAACTATATAGCCAGAAAAAATAAGAATTTTGTAGACCATCTGCCTTACTCCGATGAAGCAAAGGCATATCTTGCCTGCAACATGGAGCTTGAATTTGCTGTAAAGGCATTGATTGAAAAGCTGGAGGCTGCCGGTGTTATCGATAATACTGTAATAGCAATAAGTGCGGACCATTACCCGTACGGTCTTCCCAAAGAATGCATAGATGAGCTTGCAGGGCATGAAGTGGAAAGCAACTTTGAGCTTCACAAGAGCACCTTCATTCTGTGGAAGAAAGGAATGTCCCCGGTTCTGATAAGCAAACCCTGTTCCAGCCTTGACATCATACCAACCTTATCGAACCTTTTCGGACTGGAGTATGATTCCCGCCTGCTCATGGGAAGGGATATACTTTCTGATTCTCCCGGACTGGTCATTTTTTCGAACCGAAGCTGGATCACCGACCGGGCAAGATTCAACAGCATTACCAATACCGTGGAATTTTACGATGGGACCGAGAATGATCCCGAGTATGTAAAACAGATAAACTCCATTGTAGCAAAGAAATTTGAGTATTCCACCAGGATACTGGATACGGACTACTACAGAAAAGTGGTTCCCGGCGATGCTGCAGGAGAAAATTAGTCAGGGATGTATTCCGGAAATATCATGATGAACAGATTCCGGCACAAAGCAGGGGGGACATTCCTCCCGCAAAAGCAATACCCGATACACAGGAACTGGAAACATCGGGGATGTTTCAGCGGTCATGTGGATTATACAGGGATTGCATATAAGGAGAGGAATATCCCCCCGTCCATGTCATTGTTCCTTTCTCATGTTCCTTATTTGCCCAGGAAACGCATAAGGTTCCTGTGATAATATTTCTCTTTTACATCTTCACCTACGCACAGGCTCGCGAATATGTCATTGTCCCTTGCTATTATGGCGGCTGCGTATTCGCTGTTATAGTCATTGGCTGTGGCATCTACGCCAAACAGGATATTGTCGGATACATCGCCCAGTGAGGTCATAACCTTTGTGATAACTTCTTTTCTGTAAACGGGAGGCGTACCGGGGGTAAAATCAAGGAACATTTCGGATCCGTTATTTTGTCCTCTGCGCCTTAAACTGCGGAAATGGCCGTGGACCGCTATGCATTCGTCGCACCAGGGCCATGAAACATGTGCCATTGCAAACCTGAGGTTTTTGACAAATAACAGAGGCTCGAAATAAACGGGACGGTTATATATCGAAGAAGCAGAGTTGCTGTAAAGTATGCCTGAATGGAAAAGAATGGGTTTGCCCGTTTCGGCGATGGCTTTTATCACTTCCATGGGCCTTTCATCACAGGGATAATGCCTGTTGCAGATGATCTTAAATCCTGCAACTCCTGCATCTACAGCCATTTTTACCTGTTCCAGCGCATCTTCTTCCAGAGGATCTATGAAGAAGAACGGGAAAAGGGTGGGCTCATTTCCTACCCATTTAAAAAGGTTTTCAAGCCTGGCTTCGGCACACATTCCCTCTCCGTCTTTCCTGAAGGATGCAGGGTGAATGGAGAAGAGACAGCCACCGTCAATTCCGGCTTTTTTCATGTTTTTAAGCATCTCATCCCGCTTTACTTCACCTTCACGAATATGAATGTGGGTATCAAGTATCATATATATTACCTCCCTCTGGTTTATAATAAGCCCTTTACTTATAGTAAGCAAGGACGATGGTTTATCGCCTGATAAAAACAACAGTTTATACTTAATAAGGATAATGGCTTGTCGTTTTATAATGTAATGATTTATGGTTTTTTACCGGGTCTATCAGAACAATCCTTTGTTTTCCATATCCTTAAGATTTTCAAGGCACAGCCTGATGCCTTCCAGCTGAGTGTACTTGGGAACCTCGTATTCCGTCATGTACCACTCTACGCGGCCTGTTTCCTTTAGCCTGGTCATCAGATCGCTCCAGGGTGTATCGTCTTCACCTATCATGGTATGGAATCCGCCGTTTTCTGCCGAATAAGGTTTAAGGTGTATGGAATTAAACAGCCTGTCCTTATATTTTTCTACAATTTCCATGAGATTGGCTTTCCCGGCCAATGCGTTGCCGGTGTCAAGCTGAATGCCTACATCCGGACCGGTGTTATCCAAAAGTATGTATAAAGGGATTTCTCCGTCCATTGGTATAAACTCCGTGTCATGATTGTGATAGCCAAATCTCATTCCATAGTCCTTCAGCCTTTTTGCGACTCTGTCAAACTCTTTGGCCGTGTTGAGCCAGGCTTCCCTGGAACAGGTCATTTCTTTAGGCAGCCCCGGGACTACGATATTATTGTTGCCCATAACCTTATTGTAGGTTATTGTAGCCATAATGCTGCTTTCATCGAGGTATTCCCAGGGAATGTGCCATCCGCAGCATACCAGTCCGGTATCTTCAAGAGCAGCTTTTATTTCCTGTGCGGTGCGGGTAAAACGGCCAAAAAATTCCACCCCTTCATATCCCATGCTTTTTACCGTCCTTAGTGTGCTCCACATATCCTTTGCCAGTTCATCTCGCACGGAATACAGTCCTACGGCATATTTAATCTTTGACAACTTCATCCCTCCATTCGTAAACACCGGCTTTTCCTGATTTTTTCCTGTGAAAATCAAAGCCTTTTTTATATCTTATTGTCTTTATTGAATTTGCAGCATTTTCGGAATTGTACCTGCGGCAATAACAAATTCCAGGGCTTGATGTTTATAAATCCCGTCAGAATTATGTTCAGGATTTATCCGTCTATAAATCTCCCTGCTTTTTTAGTTTTTCGATTGTACCGGTCAGGAATTCAACGGCGGTTCTGATGTCTTTTTCAGGATTGTCGCCTACTTCTCTTTCAATTGTTAAGAATCCGTTATACCCGATTGCATGTAATGCTTTGAGGTACTCAACGAAATCTACGCTGCCTTCGCCCAGGGGAACTTCTTTGAAAGCTTCTCCCAACTGGATTTGTTCTTCTATCATTCCGTACACTACTTCAGGGTTGCATTCTTTCAGCTTAATACCGTCTTTTGCGTGTGTATGAACAATGTAATCCTTGAGGTTGTAAACAGCCTGAACAGGATCATCACCGGTTACCATAACAAGGTTTGCAGGATCCAGATTTACTCTGACACCCTTGGAGTTTAAGCTGTCCAGGAACTTCTTTAACACTGCAGAGGTTTCGGGGCCGGTTTCTATCGCAAAATAAGCCCCGACCTGATCACCGTATTCTCCAAGAGCTTCGCATGCTTCCTGCAGTATCGCCCATCTGGGATGATTGGGATCATCCGGGACAACTCCTATATGGGTGGTGATAATGTTGGTACCCAGGTCTTTTGCCAGGTCCATTATTCTTTTTGATTTCTCAATCCTGCGGGGATTATTTTCCCTGTCTGCAAAGCCTTCTCCAAGGTCACCGCACAGAGCCGATATAACCAGCCCGTTGGATTCAACCATATCCTTGAATTCTTTCCTCTTTGCAGGGGTTAAATTTTCTGGAGCCATGGGACCTCTTGTGGCATATACCTGAATACCTTGTGCCCCGACCTCTTTTGCCTTTTTTATTGCCTGGGGGATGTCAAGCCTGAAGGAATCGATAATGACGCCAATCTTGAAATCTGCCATCTTAACCACCTTCCGGAAAAATTTTTTAAACCAGTGAGGTTTGCTAATAATATGATACCATTTTATTCTAGGCTCTTCCATAATAAATCATAACACTTCAATAATAATTGAAAAATCCCGATAATAAATAAGCACACTCAGATAATAAATAACAGATCTGTAACAAACAATGCTTTAACAAAAAAACAGCTGAAATAATAAAAATAAAATGCTATATTAGTTATGTATTTCTTGTTTTTTGTACCGGGCGATACTAAAGACCTGTATCATGTTTTAAGGAGGATGAAGATGATTCGGAAGGAAAACTGGAGACGCATTCCTCTCTGGGGATTGTGGGACAACCGTACTCCCCTGAATAACCCTCACAAGGGTTGGTACCTGCATTATTTTGATAACGGCATCCAAAGGTATTTTGACCCGGATAACCCCGATGACTACCTGGAGGATTTTCCATGCTTCAACCACATTTATTTGCGCCTTGCCTGGTCCTACCTGGAACCTGAAGAGGGTAAATACAACTGGGACCTTATTGATGATGTCATCAAGAGATGGTGGGCACACGACAGGCGCTGCGCCTTTCGTATTACCTGCAAGGAGACCGACGACAGCCATCCCAACCAGGTATTTGCTACTCCCAAGTGGGTAATTGATGCGGGATGCCGTGGCGAGATGGTAGGCAAATGTTTTGAGCCTGACTATGGTGATCCCATATTCCTTGAAAAGTTTGAAAATTTCATGCAGGCCTTTGGTGCAAGATATGACGGTGCGCCTTTCCTCGAATACGTAGATATCGGCTCTTTCGGAGAATGGGGAGAGGGACATACCGAAGGTACCAGCGATCGTGCATGGCCCATAGAAGTCATGAAAGAGCATATTGACATTCATTTGCGGGCATTCAAAAAGACACCTGTCCTGCTGAATTACGATATGGTAGCTCTCAGGCGTACATATGACGGCACGGAGGAAGAGCTTCAGCGTTATTGTATTGAAGCAGGCTGCGGTGTCCGGGTGGACAGCGGTTGCGTAAGATTTTATGAAGACCGCTACGGTCTCTCTTCAATGCATTTGCCCCATCTTTTCCAGCCTTACTGGCCCAATAAGCCTGTTGACCTGGAACTGGGCCATTATTCCGGGGTCAAAAAATCCGGAGCATGGAACCATGGATATACCATGCTTGCAGCCATATATGAGATACATGTGACATATGGGGGATTCCATGGGTATGCCAGGGAATGGCTGAAGGACAATGCTCATTTTGCCAGGGTGGCAGGCAATGTGATGGGATACTGGTATTTCCCTCAGACGCTGTATTTGCCGGAATCAGTCCGGGCCGGGCAGAGGGCTTCCATGGGCATGATTTGGGAAAACCGTGGTGTAGCGCCCTGCTATCATAAATATAATCTTTACATGAAGCTGACCGGAGAAGACGGGACGAAAGAGCTCATTCATCTTAAGGAGGCAGACAACCGCCGATGGCTGATGAATGAACCCAGGGAAGAGATATACTCCTTCCGCCCCTCCAAGGACCTGAAACCAGGGAGATATACCGTGTCAATAGGTCTTTTTGAACCTGAGGAAGAAAACCCCAAACTGCCTGAGGGATATACGGCTCCTCCAAGGCATCCCTTCCCCGGGCGTCCGATCAAACTGGGGATTGTTGCCACGCGCCTGGAAGAAGACGGGTTCTATCAACTTGCGGACATCAACATTCTGCCATATGCTGATATTCCGTACGAAGGCGTGGTTAAGGTTGAGCCCCTGTGGCCTACTCATCCCAAATCCATGAAATGAAGTCTGTGTTTATGAATTTAAATGAATGGACTCATCCGGATATATTCAGGGGAATGGATTTGGACGGATGTAACAGAATATTAATGAGCATAAATCAAGAATCAGTTGCGGCTGTAATTCCTAACATATATAATAAGACACATAAATACATGTATATGCGTTAACTACAATAATGGAAAGGACGAATGCAAACATGAGCACTTTGGTATTTGATAAACTGAGGATACCCGGGGCCCATTTGAACGGGGAGAGCAGCCTGCCTCCGATTGCCGGAATGCTTAACGTTCAGCAAAGGACCAAAAGCATACTTGACGAGGATGACGGCCTGTTTGTAGGATATGGTTTCGTCAGCTGTCCCTTCCCCTACAGGTATCAGGACATGTACGACAGGGAACTCCATGACCTGGAACTTGACTGCGCAATATTGGAAAATGACTATTTAAGAGCGGTATTTGTACCTTCCCTGGGAGGAAGGCTTTGGTCGCTGTTTGATAAGGTAGAAGGACGTGAACTTACATTTTCCAATCCTGTATTCCGTCCCGGAAACCTTGCTTTCCGCAATGCCTGGTTTTCAGGCGGTATAGAATGGAACTGCGGAGTTGTGGGACACCATCCGTTTACCTGTTCACAGCTGTTTACAGCAAGGCTTACGGCGGATGACGGAACTCCTGTGCTGCGCATGTACGAATTTGAACGCATAAGACGTGCCACCTATCAGATGGACTTTTTCCTGCCTGATGATTCCAAAGTACTTTTATGCAGAATGCGCATAGTAAACCCCAATACAGAAGTGGTCCCCATGTACTGGTGGAGCAATATAGCGGTGCCCGAGCTTAAGGAAGGCCGTGTTGTCATGCCTACAAATGAAACCTTTACAAACAGGGGTGGCTTGATAAGTAAGACAACGGTCCCCGTAAGCAATGGCATAGATATTACTTATCCTGTAAACAATCCCCATGCAATTGACTTCTTCTGGAAAGTACCCGAAAATGCCAGGAAGTACGTGTGCCAGCTTGGTAAAGACGGTTACGGACTTATACAGACTTCTACCATGAGACTTAAAGGTCGCAAGCTCTTTGTCTGGGGACAGGGTCCCGGAGGAGATAAATGGCAGAAGTTCCTCTGCACCGAAGAGCACGGTGGCAGATATGCCGAAATCCAGGCCGGGCTTGCCTATACACAGTATGAATGTCTACCCATGCCTCCAAAGACTGCATGGGAATGGCTGGAGGCTTACGGACCTTTGCATGCTGATCCTTCAAAAGTTCACGGAGACTGGGAAGATGCAAAGGCAGAAGTGGGAGCAAGGCTTGAGGAACTGATCCCGGCTGCGAAACTTGAGGAATTGTTGGTAGAAACAAAGAAGACAATAGCTCTGAAACCGGCTGAGGAAATGATAGCATACGGCAGCGGATGGGGTGCTCTTGAAAACCTGCGCCGTGCAGAAACCGGTGAAGAACCCCTGTCAGAGCACCTGGATTTCGGTTCAATAGGATATGAGCAGGAGCCATGGGCATTTCTCCTGAAGAACGGATATATGGAGGAGGCCAGCCCCGATGAGGTACCAAGGTCCTGGATGTACCAGCCGGAGTGGACAAAAATGCTGGAGAAGGCTGCTGCAGGACCTGATGAATACAACTGGTACACGTGGCTTCACCTTGGCATGATTTATTTCGTGGAGAGAAGATTCGGGGAAGCAAAGAAAGCCCTTGACCGTTCAATGACCCTAAAGCCTTCTTGCTGGGCGCTGTTTGGTTTGGCAAATGTGGCCCGCATGGAGGGCGATAATGAAAAGGCGGCAATGCTGGCTTTGAGAGCTTCTCTCATGAAGCCGGAGGATATTTCTCTTGCCAAGGAAGCCATGAAGCTGCTGCTTAATGCCGGCATGAACGCAAAGATTCTTGATATGGCAAAGAAGCTTCCTGAGAATGTATTAAAAGTAGGCAGAATAAAACTCTATATTGCTTTTGCTTATGCCAGAACGGGTCAGCTGGAGAAGGCAGAAGAACTCCTTTATGAAGACGGAGGGCTTGTAGTGCCTGACATCCGTGAAGGTGAAAACAGCATAACCGAGCTGTGGTTTGAAATTGAAGAAGCAAAAGCCAAAAGAGACGGAAGACCTTTCGACCGTGAAGAAGCAGAACCGCCGGCAAACCTGGACTTCAGAATGCATGTGGCAAGGAAGAAGAAATAAGGATATTAAAACTGGCTATGCTGAATCAGGGACACTTCTCCAAAGACGGGGAGTGTCCTTGTTTTAGAGAATCTCCAAGGTTTGCTGCAATGTTGTTTTGCAGCATGTCATTTCCTAATTATCTAGTACAACGAGCTAATTTGAGTTGTAAATACATACAAGGCAGGTGTGATGCAATGTTTATTACCCGGGAGCATTTTGAGAGAGCGCTGAGAAACAAAAGCAGGGAACCGTGGAAGACTTACTACAGCCAGCTGGAAATGCTGTGCGAAAAGCTACTTGCTGAAGATGTTCCTGAACGCTTGTATAATCCGGGCAGAAGCCTTTTCAGGGTAAGGTTTGTATCAAGGGCAATAATAAGCCTGTGCGGCATGTACAGGCTTACAGGAAAATCAGAATATGCAGAAAGAGCCTGGTATTTTGCCAGGACTGCCATGAACTGGGATGATATGTGGCATGTGCAGGGCACGGAAAAGGTCCGCCAATTCGATCTTAACACCAGTGAGATAGCCTTCCCGTTTGCTTTCCTCCTTTACTGGCTGGAAGAATACAATGACAAGAAAAGAGCGGACCAACTCATTGACTGGGTGGACAAGTATGTGTTCACGCCATATCTTGAGGCTGTCAGTTCTCCCAAACCTGAAGAGAGGGCATGGTGGTATGAAAGCACCATAAACTGGAACTCGGTCTGCAACGGGGGATTGCTCTGTCTTGCCCTGACATTGGAAAACAGGCTTAATAAAGCCAAAGAATCCGTTCCTTTAGCGCTGAAGGGTTTAGATGCCTATATTGATGCTCTGCATCCCGACGGGTCATATCCTGAGGGTACCGGTTACTGGCAGTATGGTAATATATTCCTTTTTTACGGGCTTCGCTGGTATGAGGCGGCAAAAGGGGAGAAGCACCGGGCCTTTGATCTCAACTGTTTTAACGACGGCATGAGTTTCGTTTTTGACTTTTCTCCCAACGGAACGGCACTTAGTTTCGGAGACTGCAACTTTTTTAACCCCATCGGAGGAATATTCACATTAACCGAAAGAACAGGGAGGAAAGATACGGCAAACAGGCTTACCCACAGAATAATGAAATGGATAGAAAAGTATCCCGAGCCTCCCGTTTTCCTCGAGGAAACCATATATATGAGAGCCCATGAAATATTTGCCCTTTTGTGCTGTGATGCCGAATATGATGCACATATAGCCGAAGAGCAGGATAAGGGTCCTGCCGTTGCCATTTACAAAGACAACGGATGGGGGATTTTCCGAAGCAACGGAATTTCCGTAGCCTTAAGATCAGGATCCAGCCGGGTTAACCACGGAATGAGGGATCTTAACTCCATTCAGCTTGAAAAGAACGGAGTAAGGCTTCTGGAAAACAAGGCTGTCCATCCATATCCGAGAGCATGGTTCGGACCTACAAGAAATCATTATTTTGAAGATTCAACCTTAAGCAAGAATTCAATGATCATAGACGGCCTTGGACAGCTGAAATACGGGGAGGCTGAGTGGGGAACGGACGGAGTTTCCATGTGGTCCGATGCGGCAAAGGTTTATCCTGAATATGTCAGGAAAGCATACAGGAAGATCAGTATTGAAGAAGAAGGAATAGTGCTTGAGGACGAGTTTGAAGTAAAGCCCGGACAGGGAGTTTCATGGCCCGAGATAAGGTTTCTCACTCCCGGATGCTTTGAGAAAATGGCCGGCAATACATGGAAAGTGTCAAAGGACGGGGTGAGCGTACTGATCAGTATTTCCGGAAGTGAGGAACTTGATTACATGGTATGCGATGCACCCGGCTCCCTGCTGAACCAGCCCGTATATCAGCTCTTAAGGATTTCCACCAGGAGACCCGTGGAAAAGTGCAGTTTCAGAACCGTATTTAAGAACTGCGTTTAAAGTATGGTGGGCAAAATTGAATGAAACAATACAATAATAAAGCAATATAATGGGAATGATTTACAAAATGAGATTTATAGAATGAAATGAGATTTCAAAAGTGAGATTTTTTAAAGTGAGATTTCTAAAATGAAACGGGAAAGATCGGTGAAACAGGTTAGAAACGGGTATGTAATGTGAAAACACAGCGCCGTTTTCCGGAAATGTCTTTTCTTAAGTGCCTCCGGAAAGCGGCGCATTTTTATTCTTCGACTACCCTTGCGGCAATTTTGGACCATTCCCAAAGCCTCTGAGGCTGATAGCATACTGTGCTTACATCCTTGAGGATAAATTCCAGGGGACAGTTATATTTTCTGCAAATATCCCGGGTTTCCCTCAAATCTTTTTCAACAACTTCAGGGTCCCACTCCTTGGCTGCCAGGAATGCAGGATTAGGCTTTCGGGAGAAAACAAAATCTTTTCCTATTCCTTCGGCACCTCTCTCTACATTTACCCACGGGCTCATGGAAACCTTTCTTAAGTTGGGTATTTTTCTTACAATATGCATCTTTCTGTCAAGAGGATCACAGCAACCATAATAAACAAGACCAAACCGCTCAAACCATTTATTGCAGTAGTCCAGTTCAAATTCCTGATGCATTTCAGGAGATACTGTTGCAAATATCTGGGCAAGTCCAAAAGTCCACAGGTCTTTTGCTCTCGGTTTATCAGGGTTAAAACCTGGAGCGGGCAGTTCATCTGTGTATGCACCTGTGCAGTGTATGGTCGTCTGCCCATATCCTAATAGCCCCTGTTTTTCAAGCTGATCAAGCATGGAAAGATATGCTTCGGTAAGCCTTTGCATAATCTTGTGGATAAATTCAGGCCGGTCCGCAAGGTCGTAAAGGATGTTTTCAACACCTCTCCACATGCTTATAAGATCCCATGAGTGAATGTTTGGCAAGTATCCCTGCAGGCGCACATCGAGTATTCCATCCAGGAGCTCATGATACATTTCAAGTTTCTTTTCGGTAGCTTCCTTGTCGTAAACCACTTCAGGGATCTTTATCTTCTCCAGATCCTCTTCGGTTTGGAGCTGGTCGATAAACCTGTGGCTTACAACATCGTTTCTTATGTCGGTGGCAAGGATGTCTTCTTTAACTTCCATGCCAAAATCGGTTCCGTAAATGACTTTATGTACTTCCACATAAGGTTCTACAACCATATCGGCAGGCATGTGCTTCCATCTGTAAAGAGTCCTTCGGAGTTCCTGTTCAAGCTCTCTTGCTGTACAATCTTCACACTGCAATGTCAGCTCGTCATCCACATTCATCTCATGCCATGGCAGCTGGTCCATCATGACCATTGGCCTTACCGGTTTGAGACCGTTAAGAGCCTTCCACAGGTTTCTTTTTTCTTCCTGAACCGGAAGAGAAGCGATTTCTGCCACTTTTTTGGCAAGCTCTCTTATGGTTTCAATGTCTTTTTTGCAGAAGGGCATGCATATTCCTCCCCATTACAAAATGGCCAACGGATTACAACGGCAAAGATTTGAGGAATTCTTCAGGTGGTGTCGGGATTCTTTGCTGATTTAATTATACAATAACCGCGCGGTATAAGCTACAGATACATGAGCTTCCTATGCAAAAATTTGATGCAGAAAGAATATTTTATTGCTAAAATTATTTTATCTGATAGAGAAGATATGAGTCATCAGTGCATATTCAGATTCTCTGCTTTGATGATTTAATGGAAAAGGTTTATCATTACCAACCAAAAGGAGAATGAGGTTTATGAAAAACTATTTACCTTTCCGGGGAAACGGCAAGTTTTATAAAGGAAATCTCCATTGCCATTCAACGGTTTCAGACGGGAAATTTACGCCGGAAGAACTGGTACGAATGTACAGGGAGCATGGATATTCCTTTCTTGGCTTAAGCGAGCATGAAATATATACCGACCGTTCAGATCTTAATACGGAAGATTTCCTGATTATACCTGCAATAGAGTGCTCAGTTGCCTCTCCTGAAGGGGGAAAATGCTACCATATACATGGTATAAAGGGACCCGGGTCAATCCCGGCCAAGTCTCAAGGCAGGCCGTTAATGAACGGTGAAATATTAAAAAAGCCTGAGGAAAAAGGAATTGCAGCCGCTCAAAAGGTAATTGATAATCTAACCGATGCAGGTAATCTTGTCATGATTAACCATCCTCTTTGGTCGTTTAATGAACTGGAAGATCTTCTTGGGCTTAAAGGATACTTCGCCGTTGAAATATTTAATTACGGATGCGAAATGGAAAACAAGACGGGCCTTGCCACCGTTTACTGGGATTCTCTCCTCAGAAGGGGCATTAAGGTTTGGGGTGTTGCAGCGGATGACAATCATAATCGCGATCCTTTCGGCGGACCTCCGTGTGATTGGGATTCATTCGGCGGATGGGTGTGTGTGAAGGCAGACAGCCTGAGCGTCCATTCAATCGCCGATGCATTGCAAAAAGGCCGTTTTTATTCTTCATCGGGACCTGAAATATATGATTACGGCATAAGGGACGGAGTGGTGTTTGCCGAGTGTTCAGAAGTAGACCGCATATATTTTTTGACTTACGAAGGGCGCGGATTTGTCAGATACGCCAAGAACGGGGGCACTATAACATCTGCGACATACCCGCTTAAAGGATATGAACGTTATGTCCGTATAGAATGCCAGGACGCTTACGGCCGAACTGCATGGACCAACCCGATATTTCTGGAATGACCGTATAGACATACGTATAGTTTTATTGTATTTTATTTATTTATTTATTTGTAATATTTTTTATATATTTGTTTATTTATTTTGTTTTTTGTTCATTTTGCTAATTTGTTCATTTTATATTAATTTGTTCTCCTTATATTAATTTGTTCACTTTATATTAATTTGTTTATTTTATTCATTTTGTTCATGCATGATATTTGCCCGTGCATGATTTTTTTATCAAGTAGTTTATTTGTTTTGTATATATAAGATGTTGCATTGCTAATTTATTTTTATAAAATACTACATTGTTAGAACATTTTTCATATGTTATAATCTATCCTGTGGTACTATTTACTAAAAAATAAATATACATATGGGAGGGACTTGCTGAATGAAAAAGATGTACAAGCATGGAAGGGCAGCAATTGGCTGGCTTATTTCCGTCCTTATTCTTGTCAGCATGCTGGGCGGAATGATTCCTGTAATGGCAGTCGAAGAAGATGCCGCAGCAGTACAAGAAGTTTCAGCAGCCGGTGCGGCAGACGGTGAAAACCCGAATGGAGATTATTACATCTACGTACCTACCACTCCGGGAGGACCTGCAATACCGTTTGCATTTGAGACTCCAAGGAACGGCGTGGTCAATGTAGAGTTCGACGTAACCCCTCTTACAGATTCAGTTGACGGACACATAGCATTCAACACTTCAAAATGGACCATGGCATTTACGAGTGACAGAAAGATAAACATAATCTTAAGACCCAACGGAACATTCGCAGCAAATGACAACACTTCAACAAGATCCCCGGAAGAACCCATAAGATACGAAAAAGGCAAGACATATCACATTGCGGTAACCATTGATATTGCTGCAAAGACATACAGCGCTACAGTTGACGGAAAGGTTCTGGCTGAAAACTTCGCTTTCCGCAATACAAACCCCAGAGATATTGATGATATAGGCGTCATGGGCGTTGTTGCAGCTTCCGGAAGCTTTAAGGTAACAAACATCAGCGAAAAGCTGATCGGGCTTGTAGACAACGATACGGTTGGCATGGATGAAGAAGACAATCCTGCAATTGTAGATGGATTCAGGGTTTTCCGCGTAGGACCCACCCACAAATTCAAGAAGGTTCAGGATGTCATCGCAATGCTGAGACCGGGAGATACTGTAGAGGTAGACGGCGATGCAACATACCCGGCTCCCATATTCATTGACGGTCAGTTTGACGGAACCGAAAAATACCCGATTACCATAAAGGGTATTACGAAGAACGGGAAAAAGCCTCTGTTAAAGACTTACAATGCTACCAACCTTGTAGAGATAGACGCAGATAATATAGTCATCGACAATTTCGAAATCGAAGGAAACCTGGGAGAGGTTCTGGCAAGGTTTGACCATGATTATGTAAGTATTCAGAGCGCGCCAAACTCAGTAAGGAATAACATTCGTAACCAGACTTCATACAGAGGCATATTCCATAAGGCTGACAACCTGGTTGTCAGGAACTGTGTAATACATGATTGCAGAAACGGAATAATGAGCACAGACATTGGATCCGGAGATATATTGGTGGAATACTGCGAAGTTTACCATAACGGTGTAAGAAACACAGAACACAACCTGTATCTGGCTACTGACGAGGTAAGGAATCCTGATGCTGTTGCAAGGGTACAGTTCAACTACATACATGATGCCCTGGCAGGCAACGGCTTAAAAACAAGGGCAGCCCGCAATGAAGTTTACTACAACTGGTTTGAAAACAACTATAACCAGAGCCTTGAGCTCATCGGACCTGACCCGGGTCTGGACGGAGATACCTTCTGGACAGCAGAAGAGCTGCAGCAAATCGTTCCTGCATACGGAGATCATTTCTTAAGAGAAGATTCCGATGTAGTGGGTAACGTAATAGTCCATAAGAGAGGTTCCCTGGTTCGTGTTGGCGGAGACGGCACGGGAGATACTTCTCTCTGGGATGAAGACTGGATCAGTGTAGTCAAGCACGGTCCTTCATTTGGTCAGTCATACGGGCGCTATCGTTTCGTAAACAATACTTTCGTACACTTCGGTACCGGCGATGTCAGCGCAATACGTGTTGAATTCGGCGTTGAGAGCGTCGAGATGTACAACAACGTATTCTTCAAGCCTTACGGAAATCCTTTGACAGTGGTTGATGTAAACACCAATTACGACATAATCAACTATGTCAAGTGGGCATCCGGAAACAGGCAGATCAAGGGCGCCAACAACTGGGTACAGACCAATGCTGTCGGCGTGCCTGATGAAACGGAATGGACCGGAACAATAAGAGGCAAGGATCCTGGATTTGTAAATTACAGGATTCAGAATTTCAAGCTCAGAGGAAACAGCAAGCTTATAGGGGCCGGAATAGGTCTCGACCAGACGGTTGCAGAATGGCCTGAATGGAAGAACACTTTGATTGACTGGGATACAAGCGTTCCGGTAGTCCCGGGTGAATATACAGGCAAGCTGGTTGAAGTGCACAGCAAAGATACGTCCTTCCCGAATCCTTTGATGACTCTTGAATATTATCCGGTCAATCCGAGGACAATGAAGGCAACCAAACGCGCAGACGGTGCAAAGATTAATATAGGAGCCTTCTAATCCGCATAACTGTAACTAAAATTTAAAAATTTAAAAAAATTCAAAAAATGGGGACATACCTTGAATATAGGCGTGTCCCCATGCTTTTTATAAAAATATGTAATTTTTTGCCTTTGAAATTCTTCCCTGAACCATGATAGCATTAATATGAAAAGCTAAAATACTTGAGATAAAGAACATGAAATGTGGGGGTACAAATGTATAAAAAGAAGATAAAGACCAGGTGTGGGGCAATTGTATTTGCTCTGATTTTCATTTTTTCCGCTTTTGGTGCAAATGCACTTATAGAATTTGAGTCTACTGCAGGATCGGCTCTTCTTATGGAGGCATCCACCGGAACCATACTGTATGAGAAAAATGCCAATGTACCTAAACCTCCTGCCAGCATAACAAAACTTATGACGTTATATATCGGGCTGGAAGCTGTGAAAGAGGGAAAAGTAAGCTGGGACGACCTTGTACCTGTTTCGGAAAAGGCCTGGAAGACAGACGGTTCCGAGATGTTTCTTGAAGTGGGAAAAAGTGCAACGTACAGGGATATAATCATGGGAATATCCGTGGTTTCCGCAAATGACGGATGCGTAGCCCTTGCGGAATATCTTTGCGGAAGTGAAGAAGCCTTTGTGGAAGAGATGAACAAGCGTGCAAAGGAAATGGGGCTCAGCAACACCCAGTTCAAAAATTCAACGGGATTGCCTGCACAGGGTCATGTGATGAGTGCCAGGGATATAGCGGTTCTGGCGCGCAATTTGATAGAAAAGTATCCTGAAATACTTGAAATTGAATCTACAAAAGAATTTACCTATAACAATATCCGCCAGTTTAACAGAAATCCTCTCCTGGGCAATTATCCCGGTGCAGACGGACTGAAAACGGGCTGGACTACTGAAGCGGGATACTGCCTGGTTGGTACTGCAATGAGAGACGGTATCAGGTTGATATCGGTTGTGCTGAATACGAAAGACGAAAACGAAAGGCTTTTGGCCTCCAAGAGTTTGCTGGATTACGGATTCAACAACTTTGAACTGGTGGATTTCAAAAACGCCGGAGACATTGCGGGAGAAATTGATGTTACTAAAGGAAAAGAGTTATCGGTACCTGTTAAGATAGACAGCAGCATAACCATTGTTATCCCTTCTGACAGGAAAAATGATATAGAAACTGTGCTGATAAAAGATACCGATTGGCTGGAGGCGCCTGTGTCAGCAGGAACTCCGGTAGGTAAGGTTGAAGTACGCCTTGACGGGAAAGTGCTTGCTTCAGCAAGCGCATCGACAGCGGGTGATGTGGCAAAGGCAGGGTTTTTCACGTTGCTTTTCCGACGCATTGGTGAATTTTTAAGGTCTCTTTTCAATCGATGAGAATATTCACAGTGTAAGCAAAATTACTCAGCAAAGGAAAGATTGGGTAAGAAGTAATTAAAGGATAAGGAAATAAATAATGAATAATTAAGGGATAAGGAAATAAGTGAGAAATAGCTAAAGGATAAGAAAAGATTGAGAAGTAAGTAAAGATTAAAGGCCGGGACGTTGGCGTCCCTTTTTTCATACTGTGAATATTGTTAATTTTCCAGGTTCTAATTTGTTAAGCTTTTATCATTTGATATAATGGAATATATAAAATATTCGTTCAGGAGGTCAAGTGATGGAGGTATATAACAATATCCCTTCCCACAAGGATATTCTCAAAACATTACCGCGTTTCTTCAAGAAAAGCTTTTTTCTGGTAATAGGAATCATCCTTGTCATTTTAATAGCATTAACTTCAACATATACGGTAAGCGAACAGGAACAGGCCGTGGTAACGACATTTGGCAAGGTTACAAGTGTGGAGGGGGCGGGGTTTCATTTTAAGCTCCCGTATCCTATACAGGAAGTCAGAAAAGTTCCGGTCAATCTCACCCAAAAGCTTGAGCTGGGATATCGGGAGGACGCCCGTGGAGAGGTAAAAAGCGTGACGGAAGAATCCAAAATGATCACCGGTGATTTTAACATTGTAAATGTAGACTTTTTCATCGAATGGAAGATATCCGATCCGGTAAAATACTTGTTTGCATCGGCTAACCCCGAAAGCATTCTGAAAAACTCCAGCCTCAGTGCGGCAAGAGCAGTGGTTGGGTCTTCAACCATCGATGAAGTCCTTACCACCGGAAAGGTTGAAATTCAAAGCGAGATAAAGGAAAGACTGCTTGAGAGCATGGAATTCTATGATATCGGAATCCAGGTTCTTGATGTGAAGATACAGGACTCGGAACCGCCCAATGAACAGGTCAAAGAAGCATTTCAGAACGTTGAAAACGCAAAGCAGAGCAAGGAAACCGCGATAAATGAAGCTAACAAGTACAGAAACTCAGAGATACCCAAAGCCCAGGCTGAAGCCGACAGGATTATACGCAATGGAGAATCCTACAAGGAAACCCGCATAAACGAAGCAAAAGGTCAGGTGGCAAAGTTTGAAAAGATGTATGAGGAATATAAGAACTATAAGGACATAACAAAGACAAGGCTGTACCTTGAGGCCATGGAGGAGATACTTCCTGGAATTGAAGTGTATATTGATTACGGAAATGGAAACATAGAGAAGATTTTGCCTCTAAAACCTTTCAACTCTGACGCAAACACCAAACAGAAAGGGGAGGGGGAACAGGAATGAAAAAAATAGTAATACCGATGGTTTTGATTGTTTTTATCGGGATAATACTAAGCATTTATACGGTTAACGAAGGTGAATATGCCTGTGTAAAGCGATTCGGGAAGATTGTGGAGATAAAAAAAGAGGCGGGTATTGCATTTAAGATTCCCTTTCTGGATGAAATCACCAGACTGCCTCAGAAGAAGATAGTATATGACCTGACGCCTTCGGATGTTCTTTCGGCGGACAAGAAAGCCATGGTCATAGATAACTACGTGATATGGGAGATTGAAGATCCCCTTCAGTTTGTAAAGACCGTTTCATATATTGCCGAAGCTGAAAAAAGGATTGATGCGGCGGTTTACAATGTCGTTAAGAACACCATGGGTCTTTTGCAGCAAAACCAAGTCATAAACGAGGAAGAATCAGGAAGAGGCATGTTTGATAAAAAAGTAACCGAAGAGGTTGCCAAACACATGGAAGGATACGGAATTCAGGTTCTTGAAGTAAAAATCAAGAGGCTTGACCTGCCTCCTGCAAATGAAAATGCAGTGTACTCCAGGATGATTTCAGAACGTGAAAAAATCGCGGCTCAATATATTGCAGAAGGGGAGTATGAAGCCAGCAAGATTAAAAACGAGGTAGAAAAAGAAGTAAATATAATGATTTCACAGGCCAGGGCCAGGGAACAGGAACTGATGGGCGAAGCCGAAGCGGAATATATAAGGATACTGGCTGACGCATATTCGGGTGAAAAGGCTGAATTCTATGAATTTATCAGAACCCTTGACGCAATGAAAAAATCCTTAAAAGGCAGAAAGACACTTATCCTGCCCATAGATTCGCCTATAACCAGGTATCTTACGGGATATTCCCAGCCGTAGGGAGGCGTGCTTTTCCATAAGAAACGGTGACAGATTTACAAAATGGAGAAAATGCGCAACTCCTTATTGAAGGGTGATGGTGATCCTGCGTGGAAAGGATGATACAACCCGATAAGGAAAGGATGACGTAAATGAAAGCAGCGGTTTTTTACGGGAAAAACCTGTTGAAAATCGAGGAAAGACCTATTCCGGAGATTTCGGATAACGATGTTTTGGTGCGCGTACGTGCATGCGGGATATGCGGTACCGATGTCCATATTTTCTGCGGTGAAGAGGGGGCGGCCAAAACACCTGCCGGCACCGTACTCGGCCATGAGTTTGCCGGAGAGGTTGTTAAGGTTGGAAAAAATGTTAAGGGCATATCGGACGGAGACAGAGTAAGCATTGACCCCAATAAGCTGTGCGGGCAGTGCGAGTACTGCAGAAGGGGAATGGGACACTTTTGTACCGGAATGATAGGAATAGGTACAACGGTTGACGGGGGCTTTGCTGAATACTGCGCCGTGCCGGCATCACAGGCACATAAGGTGTCCGGTACACTGCCCTATGAACGAGCTGCCATGGCAGAGCCTGTTTCATGCTGTCTGCACGGGATAGAGCTTTGCAATATTAAACCCGGTCATTATGTAGTTGTTATAGGCTGTGGAATGATTGGGCTTTTGATGGTGCAACTTGCAAGGCTTTCAGGCGCGGCAAAGATTATAGCAGTTGAACCCATGGCCGAAAAAAGGAAAAAAGCTATTGAACTGGGAGCGGATATTGTATTTGATCCAAGAAGCGAAGATGTTCCTGCTGCATTAAAAAGTCTGGGTTATACACAAATCGATACGGTCATTGAATGCGTCGGTAAACCTGAAACAATGGAACAGGCCATTGCCATTGCCGGCAGGCATTCGGTCGTGATGATGTTTGGGCTTACGGCTCCTGATGATGAAATAAGAGTTAAACCTTTTGAGTTCTTCAAAAAGGAAATAACTCTAAGATCATCATATATTAATCCTTATACCTTCCCGGCGGCAATAAAACTTATTGAAAGCGGCAGGCTGGATGTGAGCTCCATGATATACCGGAAAGCGTCACTTTCGGAACTGCCGGAAATACTTGCAGATCCTGTAAAGAGGTCTGCCGGAAAATATATAGTTGTGATTTAATGCGTCCAGGCAGCATAGAATTACGGAAATGATATGCAGGAATCACAGTCTCTAAGGCTTGCTCCAATGTTATTCCGTAGCATATCATTTCCTGATAGCCGGCACAATGCGTTTGCTAAGTAAAGGTTTATAAAAAAGGTTTGTATATATTGCTAACAGCTTGGAAAGTGTGACCAGTGGCTGCCCATAGTTGAACAATCAAAGGTTTATAATAGAGGGCTTGTTAGCCGGTATTCGGCTAACAAGCCTTACTGAGGTTTGTCATGTACATCGGGCTCTTTCTCTTCAGGTGTAACAGGCTCATCTTCTTTTTCTACCTCAAGATCCATCTTACCTCCCGTAACGCTGAGAATGACGGCGTTGGGGTCAGTCACAAGGGAAACTCCCGGGGGAAGGATCAACTGTCCGGCTGTCAGGCTGTTTCCCTGAGTCATGCCGGATACGTCTGCTTCAATGTATCGTGGCACATCCTGAGGCAGGCATTCCACGGTTACATGGTTTAACTGATGAACAACCACATTTCCGTCTCTTGCAATTGCTTCTGATCCTATGGTTTTTACGGGAACTTCTGTTTGTATTTTTTCATTAAGGGAAACTCTTTGAAGATCAACATGAATTATGTCTTTGGTCACGGGATGATATTGAACATCCTTGATAAACATTGAGAAATCATGCTCTTCTGCCAATTCCGTACTGAACACGGTGTTTCTTCCGTATTTTGAAAGGAATTGCCTCAGTTCCCGGGCGTTTACCAGCGCAGGTCTGGATTCTGCCCTCTTGCCGTATATAATAGTCGGAATATGGCTGGCTTTTCTGAGGCGATTGGCTTCTCTGCTGCCTGTACCCTTCCTTAGCTGAAGATTCAGTTTTGCATTGTCCATCATACATCCTCCTGTAGTCCGTACTTATATGAAAGTGCATGCTATGCTAATTGTTTCCGAATTGCAAAAAAAATAAACATATCGGAAAAACATACAGTCAGTATGTTTCAAAAAAAGATTTTCAAAACATTTCAAAAAGGTTTTTTAAAGCAGAAGGATGTATGAAAAACGTTATAAGGTAATTTTGCCGGTCAGGCAACCGATTTTGGGCTATTGATTATCTCCTGGTTTAATTCTTTTTTGACCTGGAAGCATGGTACAGCAAAGCTTACCGACATGCAGTTTCCAGAACCCTGCGGATATCCTCTTTTTCAGCCGCCCCCTCATGTACTTTTACACCGTCCACGTAAAAGGTAGGAACATAGTAATAGTCGTATTTGTCAGCAATTTCAGGGTGAACCTTTTCATCAATCATTTCAATTTCAACTTCCCTGTATTTTGGGCTTTCATTTTTAAGCTCCTCCAGCCATGCAATTGCTTGCTGACAATACGGACAGGTTTTCATCATGAAAAATAATACCGGTTTCATAGCAAAACTCCCTTTCAGATATTTTTATATAATTTATCCGAATTTCCGTATGATAAACCAGAATCTTTAATCAATTTTCAGATTTACAGCTCCATACTGAAGAAAAATTTTACAATTCAAATTATGTTACGAGGGTTATAAAACTGCAGGCATCAGCAGAAAGTTTAGAACTTGCAGCCGATGCCTGTTTATGATTTGTGTGCAACACGGAAGACAGGTGAATTGAACCTGTGTTAATTTTGATGTTGCAAAGCTTATACGCCTGATGTCCCGAAACTGATGAACTACGGAAATTGTGTGTTCACCACGTCAACCAGTGATATTTCCTCCCTGAATATGGGTTTAATTCTAAGTTTAAAGCTGATATCCTGTTCCGACAGACGATATTGCGGGAGAAGCTCGGGGCCGCAGCTGTTTGAACCTACTCCGCTCATTTTGTAGTCAATGTTTACTATAGTCTCATCTCTTCTCTTCAGTTTGTAGGGATGGCTTGCCTCAGTCAAATCCTCAGGCGTATAATGAGAAACGTTGAAGGAAAAATCATCCATGCCTATAAACAACAGCCCCATTCCCAGAAGATTGGTCACGGCAGCCCATTCAGTTGAATAGTGGCTTCCGTTTTCCTGGGGCCTGATGTAATTCTCATGCATCTCGTCAACTGTAAACTCAAATCTGCTCTTCCAGGTGCTTCTTCTCTTATCGATATAGCTTTCATGAGGGCCGTAACCAAAGAATTCCACAAGCTCATTGCCCTTGGGCATGCAAAGCTGCAGTCCAAATCTGGGGAGGAAGGGCAGTCCTTCGCGGAAATGTGCCTTTGTATCAAGGACAATATCCCCTGTGCCGTATACGGTCCACAGTGCTTTGGCTCTTATCACGGGTTTCTTGCTAAAGCTACCAAGTGAAAAATCACAACATATTGTAATACTGCTTCTGCTTTCGGATTGGATATTTACAGAATAAACATGAGTTGAAAGCCTGTCGTAGCCTTCTTCCATCCATTCGTATTTAATATAACGGTCGTTATCGGTGGGTGCTCTCCATACATTGAAGCGTGGTTGTGAGCATATCATATCTACCCCGTTATATGAAATCTTTGTAAATGAGCCGTAATACTTATTAAACACATATTCAAAATCGGCACCTTCAATTATTATTTCTCTGGCTGTTTGGGTGACATTCAATTTAGGCATGTTGTTTAAATCGATTATTTCTTTTTCGACTTTGCCTACAGGCAGCTCAAACTGTTCAAAGGTGACTTCATGTCCCTTCTTTGCCCATGCTGTATCGGCTGCAAGGGTGTATGAAATGTGAAGGAAATATCTGCCGTCTGCCTTCTCAGGGAAAGAATAGGGAAGGGTCACTATTCTTGATTTGTGAGGCGCAACGGCCAGACCTTCAAGTTCTCCCTGGTCAATGACTTCACCGTCTTTTTCAACTTTCCAGTTTAAGA
>JAMNYG010000098.1 GCA_023622945.1 Bacillota bacterium
AATAAAAAGCTTTACGCTGTTTATCCTTACTATGTTAGGGCCGTCATCGGTTTTTTCGTCATATGCAGGTGCAAAAACAATGTATTCAATCCCCTTCTTGTCCATGTATTCAATGTACTTGTCTAATGTCTTGGCAACTCCGTTGATATGGGGTGCAAAAGTGTCAGTGAAAATTGCTATTTTCATATGACCACCCTTTACCTTTATGTTTAAAGGTTAAACATCATGTATCTAAAGGTCCAGCCTCAATTCATTAACATGGCTCATCCTCGATTTCATCAATAAAGTATGATAATCAATAAAGTATGATAAAAATTCGTTTCAACTCATCTTTCTTGTGAATGGTTTCTGATGATCATGCCATAGAAATCCTTCCACATTTTTAGGACATTTGCTTTCCATGACTGCTCCTGCCATTTTTCCAGAAATTCCTTGTCCTCTGCCAGGCGTTTCAGTATTTCAGCAAAATCATTTACCGTTTTCCCCTTCAGATAAAAGTCATGGAATATACCCGGATAAACATCAAGATCCCTGAGGAGGACAGGCAGCCTGCAGTTAAATGCTTCAAGAACCGTCATCGGAAAAAGCTCCTGATAAGACGGCAGAAACAATACATCAGATATATTGTACAAATCACGCATTTTGCTCCGATCCACTATTCCAAGAAATCTGACATTATCCGGCGGATTCTCCATAATTTTTTTCAGGTTTTCATACCCTGCAGTTATCCTGCCAAATGAAAATCCTCCCGCCCAGACAAACTGAAACTGATCCAATATTTTTGCAGTTTCTATGAAATCCTCCACACCTTTTCTTGTCTGAACCTGTCCTGCTCCAAGCACGATGAAGCTATTTGAATCAAATCCATATTCCTCTCTTTTCCTGATTTTTTCCTCTGAATCATATGGATAGAAATGGGCTTCTGACACAAAGTTAGGGATATAGGTTATCTTATCCCTCGGAATTCCATACTCCACCAGTTTGTCAATAAAATACGGGTTTACCGTAACAAGATAGTCCATCTGCATATAGAAAGAAATGATATATCTGTAAAACATTTTTCTTATCAAAGGAGGAAAACTCAGGCTGTCATCAATGGTTTCAGGCAAAAAATGCACGTATCCCACATTTACTCCCTTTTTCCTTGCAAAAGGGATCATTAAGTAGTGTTTGAGGTCAACAGTGTGGTAGTGCATGATATCGCAAAGTCTTGGCCTGTTGAAAATTATTTGGTATTCACCGCTCAGACCTTTAACAACAAGATTGGTCTGTTCAATAAAAGCTGAAGCCACCCCCTGGCCTTTTACCCTGGTAGCAGAAGAAAGCATGTTTATGGTGCGCACACGTAGTTCGCCTCCCAGTGACAATATATCGTCAATAAGGTTTGATTATGACACGCCTTCAAGCCCTCTCAGGATATCTGGACAGAATTCCTTTTCCATGCCATGCATTTTTTTGCTATAAAATATGACTACAACAATATTTACGAAAACAGTTAAAATATGTCTGAAGGTTTGGTAATTGTCCAAGCCCTTCAGGTCAAAAAAAATCCAGCTTATAACACCTTGTTACCGATGCTATGGCTGGATTTTCTTATCAGACCTAATCTTTCATTATGGCCGTTTTATTTGGACTGTCTCGTCCTTCAAGGCGCGGTGGCCTTCCCTCAAAAGCAGCCAGTGAAATTTCAATGTCTTCCTCAGCTTCCTCAGGAGTGAAGCATCCTACCGTCACCATGTCGCATGGACGAATGGTATGCCATACGAAATTCAGACCTACAAACGGGCTCACACGTCCTGCTGCCATGGGTTTAATTGTCATGACGGGCTTCTTTGCTCCCCATATGACCTTATGGATGTACTCCACTTCCACCTGCATGAGGAATCCCATGCAGTTGTATATCTGAATGTAGGTTTCCACATCGTATCCATTCAGATCTGAATAAACAACCAGTTCGGGCATATGTGCAGAAAGACCTGGTATCAAACCGTGGTCACGTATCATTTTAAGGTAGTCCGGCAACCTTTCGATGGTCTGCTTGTTTTTGTTGACCAGCTGCTCTACCGATGAGTGGTGAAGCAGGCAGAATGTGGATCCATTCTTGGCACATTGTGCTATTATTTTTTCAGCTTCCCTGCGGGCATTGGCATTATCATCCACATTGATTACCGGGGTATCTACGATTATCATCTTTTTGCCATGGCGATCCTCGACCCTTTTGATGGCTTCTATAAGATGGGGCATTCCTCCCAGAGGTGCCATAATTGTGTCTACTCCGTGTTTCATAAAAACGTCCAGTATTTTCTCAATGGTTTCCGGAGTGGCGTGTGTTGTCTTAATGAGTTTGTCTGCCGCCGGGCTCGTATGGCTCCAGCCAAGCATCCAGTTTGTGCCGATGATCATCCTTGATACCGATACGCCTCCAACGGTGGTGCGTGGAAATAAATTGCTCATACTGGCGATCCCCCTCAACAAGGAAATTTTTTATACCGTTTCCTATGGCAGAATAAAATCATCTGCCATTTTGTACTCGGAAAAACATATATTCCTGATGTTATTATACCATAGCCCGCATATATTTGCTATTTGTTTCTCGAAAAACAACAGGGTGTCGCGTTTACATAAGTTCAATAGTATAATAGAATATGTATGATTACATATGTATGATTACAAAAGTATGCTGCTAACCCGGCTGCTATATAAACATAGGCTCAGTGATGTATATGTAAAAAGCCATTATTAACGGGGTGGATACATTGAGAAAGTTTTTTAAAGAGTTTAAGGAATTTGCTTTGAAAGGAAATGTAATTGAGCTGGCCATAGGTGTTATCATAGGTACATCTTTTAATAAAATCGTCACCTCTCTGGTCAATGACATAATCATGCCTTTGTTCGGCGCTATTTTGGGAGAAGTGGATCTCGGAGACCTGAAGTTTGTGCTGGTGAAAGCAGCTACAGACCCAGTCACCGGGGAAGTATTAAAGCCCGCAGTTGAACTAAGATATGGAGCTTTTCTGAAGACCGTTACGGATTTTTTGATAGTGGCTTTAACCATTTTCCTGGTGGTTAAGATCATGACAAAAATCAGGGCGCAGTTGGAAAAGCTCAAAGAAGAAGAAGCGTTCGCGCTGCTTTCATCCGCAGTTAAGCCTGCATCACGTTCAGCAGCAGAAAATACTGCAACTAATGCATCAGCAGAATCTTCTGCGTCTTCTGCATCCGCAGAGACTTCCGAAGCTGCAGCACCTCCTGCATCATCAGATGCCCCTGCGTCTGAATCACCTGCAGATACTCATGAACCTGCAGCATCTCCGGAACCCGGCAGGATCGAAGCATTGCTGGAGGAAATCAGGGATCTGCTGAAGGAGAAAAGAAGTGAATGAAGACATCATAAATTCCCGAACTTAAACTTATAGTCTATTTATTGATAGTCCAGTTACTGCTTGATTACTTCAGCGGCAGCATGACACGCATGCCGCTGCTTATTTTCCTGTCCCAGCCTGTAACAACGGTCTCATCGGGAGACAAGCCTTCGGTAATTTGAGTGACATACTCGTTGCCTGTTCCCGTCATGACCTGGCGTTCCACCACGTAATATTCCTCTCCCCAAAATCCCATGCGCTGCTTCAGAACATACACCTTGTCCTGCGAAACAAAAGCGGAATTGGGTACGATGGTTCTTATAAACTCGCTTTTAATATTTATCCTTATATAGGAACCATCCCTGATGCCTGCGAAGGGGCTTGACTCATGCCTGCTTCTGCCTTCTCCGGCTTCATCCTCCGTTCCGGATCCAGCTCCATTCCCAGCTCCGGCTCCGGAATCTGATACAGACCCTGACCTGGTATTCGAACCGGTTTCCAAGCCACTCTCTGATCCCCGGCCCAACTCTGCACCTGCCTCAACTACAGGTTCCAGAACCATGTGCATCCTGCCCTCATGTTTCCTGAAGCCGGCTATTTTCCCCCTGATTTTTTCTTCCTCATACTCTATTTCACAGTCGGTGTTTTCCTTAAAAATCTCTTCCTGCCCGTCTGCAAGAGGTACCAGAAGTACCGTTTTTGCATCATAAGGGCGTATGGTCACAAGGGTGTCCATTCCGTAATACATCATACCCTTTTCTGCATTGATTTCGGTTACTACGCCGTCAAAAGGCGCTGTCAGCGTGTATGTCCCTACAGTACTCTCCAGTTCCAGTTCCTGCCCCTTTATTTCATCCACACGTTTCATGATGCTTACCCATGTCTTGCCGTTATATATCCCGGTATCCTGCATGTATTTTAAATCCGACCGGGCTGCCTCTTTCCTTTTTGCCAGCTCATCCCTTTGCTTTAGGCCCTGCTCCAGTAGCTGTTTCTGCACCCTGTTGTATCTCTCCTGCGCCAACTGGATTCTGTCCTTCAAACGTGCAAGATTGGTGCCTGATTCGTCAACCTCCGACTTCGGGACGGCCCCTGATTCATACAGCTCCAGAAGTTCTCCATGCTTCTTTTCAGCAGTTTCATAGTCGGCCTGTGCAGCATTTATCTCATGCTGTATTTCGACAAGCTGGGCATCGTTCACATAATTCTCTTCTATGGAGGCATCAAGCTTTGCTATCTCTTTTGAACAGCTTTCAATCTCATTCTCAAGCTGAGCTATCCTGTCTGCAAAACCTTTTTCAAACTCAGATAACTCAATCAGAACTGCATCCAGTTCCCTTCTTTTTGCATCAAGCAGGTCATCGCAACTACGCTTATCAAAGATTATCAGAGGATCTCCTTCCCTTACCGTGCTCCCTTTTCCTACCAGAACCTCTGATATGTATATCCCCTGGTTTAGCCTGAAATGCAACTTCAATTCAAAGCTGTCTTCCGAGTAGGTCCGTACATTTCCAAATGAATATGTCGTAGTTATGTACCCGCTTTCGGGCCTTGCTGCAGTGACCTTTGGGGTCATATAGTACAGTATGGTCCTTGATGAGAACGTGAAGAAGAGCATTACCCCAAGGAATATAACCGCAGACCTTTGGGCAATAAGCTTTTTGTTGACCTGCATCACAAAACCTCCATAAGCAGTATTTTACATTTCTCCATGTGATAAAGCTCCAATACAGTTTCTGCTAAAGAATAAGACCTCTACCGGTAGCTGCTCAAATTATAAGACGGCTCTGCCGCAACCGCTCAAATTACAAAGCCTTCCTGACTACCCTGGCTATAAAGCCCTTCTGTCTGCTCACAACTTTGAATTTTCAAGTCCCTGAATGATGTATTCCTCAAAATACAGGAACAGAATGATTATGGGCATCATGTATATCACCGAACCTGCAAAGGCTATTGCATTGTTGCTTTTTATTATACTGTTCAGCGCAAGGGACAAAGGATGCTTCAAGGCATCGCTTAAATATATCAGCGGCTGCTCCACCATGTTCCAGTTCTCGGCAAAGGTAAGCACCGTAAGGGCTATTATGCCGGGCTTTGCCATGGGGATTATGACCGTAATAAACAAGTCCTTCACAGAATCACTTTCCAGTACTGCCGCCTCTATCATTTCATCGGGTATGTATTTCATGAACTGCCTCATCAGAAACACTCCAAAAGGAGCGAATATGCCGGGAAGAAGTATTGAATAATATGTATCCAAAAGATTCAGGGAGCGTACCAGTATATAGTTGGGAAGCAGGGTCACCTGGAAAGGCATCATCATTACCACAATGTAAATAAAGAAAATGATATCCCTTCCCCTAAACTCCACCTTTGCAAATACATACGCGGTTATTATTGCAATGAAAACATGGAGTACGGTTATACCTGCGCTTAGTTTCACCGAGTTCCAGAACATATTAAGGTACTTGTATTCTTCTATCAGTACAGTGTAATACTGGCTCAACGTAATCCTCAGGGGAATCAGCGAAACGGACTTTTTTACAATCTTCCCTACCTGTGTATTTTCTCCCTCACCTGTCTGTACAAATGCCTGTATGTCTTGGTTGCCTGATGCATACCGTTCTCCGATTTCGGTGACCGTCATGAAGGAATTTGTTATTGTTGCGGCAACGGGAAAGAAAAACACCGCTGCAAGGATCACAATGAGGGCGTATCTTATAACTCTGGTTACCACCGCAGCTCCAGGCGCCATCACCACACCCCCATGTTCATTTTGTTCTCCAGCCTGTATGCCATGGCGACAATTACGTAGATTATCAGCGCAAATATGATTGCACCCGTGGCAAGGTTCTGGTAATTTAGCTTGTAAAAATGGTTGTTCATATAGTGCTGCACAATATATACCGCTTCACTGGGATAGGAAGTGTCGAAAAACAGATACACTTCCTTGAATATCTTGAAGGAATTTACCATGGATATGATGATAACAAAGAATGTTGTAGGCAGTATGAGCGGAAGGGTTATGTAAAGGTTCTTTTTAA
>JAMNYG010000076.1 GCA_023622945.1 Bacillota bacterium
TGTGATATGAGCTTTTATAATAGATGATATGAAATGAGCTTAGATATATAAAATGCGGTGTGAAATTGATTTTTCCATAGGGAGTCTGCAAACAGGCTCCCTTAAGATTTTGTCAATATATCTAAAGGTTTTATCTATGCAAAAAATCTTTGCAGATATTATTACGACTCATTGCCAAATTTGGCTTATTTCTTTACCTCCAGGCAGGTAATGTTTACAGTAAACATCCAGAAGGTAATATTTTACATTAAGTAATATTTTACAGCAAGTAATATTTAAACACTCTTAATTTAGCATTGCCTTCATCTATTTAGCATGATAAAATGGTAAATACATAAAATTTGCGAGTTCACTGTCACCGGGAACCATAATCTTATTTAAGGGGGTTAGCAGATGGATATCGTCATAGGAATAGTTTATTACCATAGAAGCAGAAGTTCAAGAGACTATTTCCTGGGAGGAAGAAGCCTTGGGCCATGGATCGGAGCCATGAGCGCAGAGGCATCCGATATGAGCGGATGGCTTCTTATGGGTTTGCCGGGTCTTGCTTATGCCACCGGGATGGGAGAAGCGTTCTGGACGGCAGTCGGCCTTGCAATAGGCACATATCTTAACTGGAAGTTTGTTGCTGCAAGGCTCAGAAAATATACCCAGATATCAAATGATTCCATTACACTTCCCGATTTTTTCAGCAACAGATTCCATGACGAGAAAAAGGTATTGATGAGTGTTTCCGCTTTGTTTATACTGGTTTTTTTCATTATTTACACAGCTACCGGTTTCGTGGCATGCGGAAAGCTCTTTAACGGAATATTCGGACTTGACTATACTTTTATGATGCTTGTAAGCGCAATAATCATCGTTGCTTATACCGTTATCGGGGGATTTCTTGCCGAGAGCACTATAGATTTTATTCAGGGTTCGCTTATGTTCTTTTCCCTTATAGTAGTGCTTGTAGGAGGCACTATTATGGCAGGCGGCGTTGGCGCCGTGATGGACAACCTTGAAGGCATTGATGGATTCCTCAATATATTTGGCGTGGTGAACGCGGAAACCAACTCATTCACATCCCTTGGATTTGTAGGAATTGCGTCGGCTTTGGCATGGGGTCTTGGATATTTTGGAATGCCACATATCCTTCTGCGCTTTATGGCGATTCGTACTTCAAAAGAAATAAAGCGTTCCACCGTTATTGCGATGGTATGGGTTGTTATTTCCATGGTTGCTGCCGTGCTTATCGGCATCATAGGCAGGGCTTATCTTGGGGATATTCTGATTGGACCTGATTCCGAGAAAGTCTTCATTAATATGACGATAGACCTCGTTCCGGCATTTATCGCGGGCATTATACTGTCAGGAATTCTGGCCGCTACCATGAGCACTGCAGATTCCCAGCTGCTGGTAACCTCATCAGCCATATCCGGTAATTTCTATAAGGGCCTGATCAGGAAAAATGCTTCCGATAAGGAAATAATGTGGGTGGCAAGGTTAACGGTAATTGTTGTAGCGATAATTGCCTACTTTATGGCGCTGGATCCAAACAGCAGCATCTTCAGGCTTGTAAGCTACGCATGGGCTGGTTTTGGGTCAACCTTCGGACCTGTCATTTTGCTCTCTCTCTACTGGAAACGCATGACAAGAAACGGGGCATTGGCAGGTATGCTGGCAGGAGGAATTACCGTGATAGTCTGGAAGCAGTTCATATCCAAACTTGGCGGTATTTTTGCAATGTATGAAATGATACCTGCATTTGCTGTCTCTTTGGTTGCAATAGTGGTAGTAAGCCTTCTGGATGAGGAACCCTCTGCGGAAATCCAGGCCGAGTTTGATTCGGTTATTAAGTCGGATATTTAATTTAGGATATATAGCCATATAATTATTATTTCTATATAACTGGTATTTGACAAAATACAAGCAAAAAGCAGATTCAAGTGTCAAAAAACATAAAATAAAAGAAATAAGAGGTAACTATGGCAGAAAGATCAAAAATAGCGTTACAAAATTGCTAAAAATGGTATATATCATAAATATATACCATTTTTTTATATTTCTGTCCTTAATGTAAAGGAGGGCCAATATGGACAGAAAGAAAAAATTGAAAGAAGTACAGGAGAAAAACAGCCTAAATGAAAGATTCTTGTATCTGGCCGGCACCCTCAGAGATTTTCAGCCAAGAAAGTCAGCATTTCGGATATCAATTGTTTATATGGTCATAGGACTGATATGGATTTTAGCTTCTGACAGAATTCTCGGTTGGTTACCCATTGACAAAAAATTAATAACCTCAATTAGCATACTGAAAGGGTTGTTTTATGTATTTATTACAGGAACTCTGCTGTATATACTTGTCCTGAAATCAATTGAAAAGATAGGTTTTGTAAGCCGATTGCTGCTGGATAATTATGAAGAACTTTCTTCGGTCTATGAAGAACTGACTGCATCTGAACAGGAACTGGCAAGACAGATTGAGCTGCTGAAAGAAAGTGAAGAAAAATACAGACTGGTTTCAGAAGCGACCAACGATGCCATCTGGGATGAAAAGAGAGGAAAAAGGTACTTTACAGAACGCTGGTTTGAGATTACGGGTTACACCAGTGATGAAATTGAAGCTATAGGAGACTGGATGACCTTGATCCACCCGGAAGATATCGGTATGGTCAGGGAGAAGCTTGAGTGGCACAAAAAGAACAGGAACCCTTATTATCGCTGTGAATATCGGATACGGCACAAAAACGGTGATTACAGATGGATATTATCCAGGGCTGTATTGATTTTTGATGAACACGGTGAAATAGAAAGAAGCGCAGGCTCACATACCGACATAACTGATTTGAAAACATACCAGGAACAACTGGCACACCTGGCATTTAGGGATTATCTTACCGGCTTGCCCAACAGAACGTCTCTGTTTAAGAATGCTGAACAACAATTCAAAGACAGTCCCGAAGGAAGAATAGCGTTAATGTTTATTGACATGGATAATTTTAAATATATAAACGATACCATCGGACATTTGGCCGGAGATGAGCTGATTTTGCTCGTCGGCAAAAGGCTCACGGCTTTGATAGATGACAGCAAAACAGTCTATAGGATCGGCGGGGACGAGTTTATAGTGGTTATCAACCATTATGAAGATATTGCAGAGGTTGAAAATTTTGCTAAAAAAATCGTCGAGAGCTTCGGAAAACCTTTTGAATTATCCAACAGAACGATAAATATAACGGTCAGCATAGGAATTGCTCTGTATCCTCAAGACGGTAAAAGTATCGACACTCTCCTTAAGTGCGCAGACATGGCCATGTATGAGGCTAAAACAAAGGCCCGTGGGAAGTACGCCTTCTATCATCATGACATGGAACAAAAGGTTAATGAGAGAATGATGATAGAAAATGAACTTAGGTTTGCATTGGAAAGAAGAGAGTTATATCTGAATTATCAACCTCAGTTTGACATGGAAACAGGTAAAGTTTGCTGCCTCGAAGCCCTGGTCAGATGGAAAAATGAAAAACTTGGACAGGTATCCCCTCTGAAATTCATCAGAATTGCAGAGGAAACACACCTGATAAACGCCATAGGAGAATGGGTTCTTGAAAACTCATGCAGGTTTCTTAAGAAACTGCACATGATGGGATACACTTACATTTCCATGTCTGTGAATGTTTCCATTATTCAGCTTATGCAGCAGGACTTTACCGGAAAAGTAATGGAAATCATTGAGAAAACGGGCATTTGTCCAGGACATCTTCAGCTGGAGATTACTGAATCGGTAATCATAGAATCATATGAGATAATAAAAGATAAACTTGAGGACTTAATGTCCAAGGGTGTAATGATTGCTCTTGATGATTTTGGAAAAGGATATTCCTCGTTGAGCTATCTTTCACAAATTCCCATAGCAACGCTTAAAATTGACAAGAGTTTCATAGATAGTATTACAGCCGGAAACCACAATATGTCGCTGACACGCATGATAATCGCTATTGGCAGGGAACTAGGATTATATGTGGTTGCCGAGGGTGTGGAAAGCCAGTGTCAGCTGGAGTACCTGAAGGAATATAAGTGTCATATGGCGCAAGGCTACTATTTCAGTGAACCTCTGCCGGAAGAGGAAGTGCTTGAATTCCTGAGTAAGAATAATGGGTAAACAGGAATGATGTCGGCCGAGTAATTGTGGTATGTGAGGTTTTTATGTCAAATATTGATCAATGTTTAGGAAAACCGATCTCATATTGGAAAAGCAGATTTCATGAGCAGGTTTCTTCTGAATGAAACAATATTTGGAAACATTTGTTTGACTTTGGTAGTTGCGTAATATATAATAGTTTAAATTGGAGCGAGGAGATTGTGCCTCGTTTCGTCATCTTATTAGTGACACACCTTTTGGGGAACAGCATAGGTTTACGCTATATTCAAGAACTTCTGAGATGCGCAACTCAAAGACACATATAAGAATTTCCGAAACGCGCAACTCTAAGACAAATACAAGAACTTCCGGGGTGCACAACTCTAAGGCGACAGAAAATTACACGCATTCATGTAAAATAAATGTATTAAAAGGTTTTATAGTCCTACTCTGAAAATGACACGCATCCGTGCACTATAGCAGGCGGGGCTTTGAGGCTTTTATTGATGCACGTTTGTAGAAAAATGTGAATCAGCACAAAGATTCTATGAGAGAGCCGGAATGAAAAAATATGAAGTTCTGTTAGAGTAGAAATATCACCTGCAAACCAATCAGGCTATCTTCCACAATCATAGGAGGTATATTAATGAGGACTAAGGAAGAGTATTACGAGTTGGTTTTGGAAAACCGGAAAATAGTCAGCGATCCGGAGAATCTTAAATGCACATGTCTACATACTCTATGTGAATGGCATGGCAGATGCCGGGAGTGTATCGCTTTGCATAGATATTATAAAGACCATGTACCTGCTTGTTTGCAGGGATTCATTAATGAAAAACTTAAGGAACTGGTTAAAATTGGAGAGTTAATGGCGGTAGAAAAGGAAAAAACACCTGTTGAATATAGGTTATATGTGAGAGAGCAGGATAAAAAGACGTCTTCCAAATGATAAGTATAGATGAATATAAGGCAAATCCATACAGGTTTTTTTCTTGCCTCTGTTGCAGGTATTATATAAATGAAAAAAATTAAGTGTCACTGAGTGTGTCGAATAATAAGAAAGTGAGGATGAATACATGAGCACTTATATCCGTTATGCAAATATTAGTGATTTCGAAATACTTGGTGAAATACATTCTGAATCTTTAAGCTTTGCTTATACCGGGATTTTTCCTGATGATTATATTCAGAGTAGATTTTCGTATGAAAGAAGAAAAGATGGGTTTAAAAGAGAATTGTCGTTAGGGCATCCTGAAACCGCTATAATCTATAAAGATGAGATTCCGATAGGTTTGTTTACCTTTGGAAAGAGTAGGTATGGGGATGTCGATGATTCTTGCATCGAAATATGGAGAGTATACTTAAAACCCAACTACATTGGTAAAGGTTTTGGAACTGAATTAATGAATTGGGGTATTCATGAATTGCGTAAAAGAGGCTATAAAAAAGCAATTCTTTGGGTACTTGAAGATAATCATAGGGCTAGAAGATTTTATGAGAGAAATGGGTTTAGTTTTGACGGAAATGTGCAAATCATTGAAAATGGAATAAGGGAACTAAGGTATTCAAGGGAGATAGATCATATATAGAGGTTGACGTCGTGCCGACCTCCAAGCAGGAAAGCGAGCGACTTCACATAACAGGGCAGTAACGTACGGGTGATAGGGGAAAGACATCCGCCTTCATATTGTCAATATCAGGAGTTCGAGCAGATACCGCAACGATTGGCTGGATGACGAGCACCGTCTGGAAGAAAGACTTTTTGGGATCAGTTCAGGAACATCATAAAATCAGGACGTTATGAGAAATCAGGCGAATAGCTGCCCGTCTGTGGGTGAATTTAAGGCTAAATGTTGAAGTATGTAAGTACATTAAAAAATCAATCATAATAGTTGCGTGCTCTATCGAATTGTACACTTGTGTACGATATAATTGATATATTACGAAAATGAAAGGATGGGATTTTATGAGATCTGCTAGAAGTATAGTTTTTAAGGTGATCAAAGAATAACGCGCTTAGTGATTTTTTGTAAAAGATCCTTTGCAGTTATTCTTTGACCTGAAATGCAATAAGAAATCAAAGAATAATTTGTCAAAGGAGACTATTAGCGATGAGAAAATTTGAACGATGTGAAAAGTATTATAGAGATTATGGCAAATTTATGGAAGAGAATAAAATGCGTGGCCCTAATGCAATGTGGCTTATCGAAATACTATGTGAAAAAATGGACTTAAGGCCAGGTATGCGTGT
>JAMNYG010000210.1 GCA_023622945.1 Bacillota bacterium
GGAATCTGTCACAACTTTGAAACCTCTTCCGTCATCCTTGGGCACCAGTATATGGTGGTTCATAGGTATAACCGCATCCTGTTTCAAATCGGTTCCTGCCGTCAAATCGGCAATTCCACCTGAAGAACCTGCAATTGCCTTCGTAGTTCCGCCCCTTATTATGAACTCCGTGTTGATATCACATATAACCTGTTTCCCCGCCGGAACCTGTATTATCTCAAAACCTGGGGAGGTTATTCCCTGTTCCTGAAGCTTTTTCTCCAGGGACTCGGTTTTCTGCGCAAGCGCTGCCAATTCATCCGCCAGCCGGGTATTTTCGCTGATGACCTGATTAAGTTTTGATGTGAGGGAACCGATCTTGGCCTCCAGGCTGCTTACTTTACTGTCCACATAGTCCTGGGAAACCAGAGGATTTTCATCGGTCCCCGGCTCAGCCGCCTTTACGGTCATAGCTTGTACAGCATGGAACAGGAAAAGATTGAATGCCGCTGCCAGGAAAAGAATAAAAATGACATACCCCTTATTAATTCTTTTAACGTTTTCGGCTATTTTCATCTTATGTACCTCCATTACAACCCGAGATATGCTTTTCATCAGTAAAGCCCGAAACTTATGCTCAATGCCTCATTAACCTTCTCCATCAGCTCATCGTCCAGATGCCCTATCTTCTCTCTCAGCCTCTTTTTATCAATGGTATAACCGAATCCTTTGCCAGTCCGTACTCTGAAGCAGAAATTTCTATATGGGTAGGCAGCTTTGCTTTATTTATCTGGGAGGTTATGGCAGCTGCTATTACTGTCGGGCTGTACTTGTTTCCGATATCGTTCTGGACGATAAGTACCGGCCTTATGCCTCCTTGTTCGGATCCGACAACCGGACTCAGGTCCGCATAAAATATATCTCCACGCCTAATTACCACTATTTTCCAACTCCCCGAGACGTTCCTCGTATTTTTTGCTCTGTTCGTTGTCAGCATCAAGACACATTTCCGCAAGTTTTATATTGATTTCAGCCATTTCCTGGTAGCCTTTTTTCATCTTATCCCTCATTTCGATCCTTCTCTTTTCGCGTATATATAATCTCATTGCCCTACGTACGAACTCGCTCCTGTTTGTCTTTTCAACCGAGACGATAGTGTCCACTTCTTTAAGCAAATTGTCAGGCAGACTAATGAGAATTTTTCTGAACTCCGCCAAAAATACCCCCCCCCACGGCTCACATGGCTTTAAAACAAATTGCCCCACTTTTCCCTAATTATATATATCATTATATATTTCACCGTATGCAGGGTCAAATTAAAATTCTGTTACTTTAGCAATACGTTAGTACTCTTTTTCTCATTTTTGGCTATCCTTTTCATTGCCCAGTTATAGTATATTCTGCATGGTATTCTAATTTATTCTGCATTCCCTGTTGCATAACCCCGGGTGCCCGGCCTATGCCAAATAATTTGTAACCATTGATATTTCCCCGTTTTTAAGATATACCCTTGGAACCCTTCTTCCTACCGCACACACCACCTCATAGCAAATTGTGCCTATAGTTTCTGCAATATCCTCTGCTTTTATTTCCATTTGCCCCTGCCTGCCAAAAAGAACCACCTCGTCACCAACCCTGATATCAGCATCTATATCAGTAACGTCAACCATGCATTGATCCATGCATATCCTTCCTACTACAGGAGCTTCTTCTCCGTTTATCAATACTTTGCCCCTGTTGCTGAGAAGCCTTGTATATCCGTCGGCATATCCTATAGACACGGTGGCTATCCTGCTTTTCTTTTTTGTAGTAAATCTCCTTCCGTAGCTTATGCAGGTACCTGCCTTAACCGTCTTGACAAGAACCACTTGTGATTTCAGCGCCATCGCAGGCTTTAAGTCTGTTTTGCTTTTATCTACCTCGTCTGAAGGATACATACCATAAAGTATTATGCCCGGCCTTACCATATCAAGATGCATCTCCGGGAATTGAATAATTGCAGCGCTGTTTGCCACATGCTTTACAGGAATATCGATTCCTTCTCTGGATAATCTTCGGCATACATCCATGAACTTTTCAAACTGCATGTAAGTGTAACTTTTATCTGCTTCATCGGCAGAGGCAAAGTGTGTAAATATCCCTTCAATTTCAATACCCGGAAGCCTGCTGATCTCCATTATGCTCTTTATTGCATTTTCATCCGGCATAAATCCTATCCGTGTCATTCCGGTGTCTATCTTTATATGGATTTTCGCCTTGCGTCCAAGCTTCAGGGCCGCCGCCGACAGTGCCTCGGCAAGTTCGTGGCTGAAAACCGTCTGTGTAATGCCCAGTGAAACTATTTCCCCTGAACGTGCCGGATCGGTATGATTCAGCACCAGTATGGGAGCCTCAATACCTGTTTTCCTGAGCTGAACTGCTTCATCAAGTATTGCTACGGCAAAGCTGGTAACTCCGTTGTCCATGAGAGTCTGCATAATTCCCGCCGTTCCGTGGCCATAAGCATCAGCTTTGACCACTCCCATAATTTCAGCCTTTTTATCGGTTATTCTCCGGATTTCTCTGACATTGTGGGCGAGATTGTCCAGATTGATTTCCGCCCATGCCCTGTTGGGTTTGTATTCCATTCTGACCATCCCTTACAAATCAATTATCTCTTTTATTGCGTATGGCAGTTCACGTACCAGGTCTCCGGCAATCAGGCCGTGCTCCCCCATAACTTTTGCCGCCCTGTCTCCTGCCAGCCCGTGAATGTACACACCTGCAACTGCAGCATCCAGGCATTTCATTCCTTGTGCTATCAGCCCGGCGATGATGCCGGTTAAAACATCGCCTGTGCCGGCAGTGGACATTCCCGGATTACCCGTCGGATTAATGAAAATTCTTCCGTCAGCTCCGGCAATCACCGTCCTTGAACCTTTAAGGACGGTAACAACTTTCCATCTTGCGGCAAAGTCCCTGGCAATGTTAATCCTGTTATTCTGTACCTCCTCAGTACTGATACCCATAAGACGCGCCATTTCTCCCGGATGCGGGGTGATTACGGCATCAGCCTTAAGTTTCTTAAGTATGTTAATATCCCGTGAAATGCAGTTTAAGGCATCTGCATCCAGGACTAAAGGTATGCTTGCATTTTCTATAATATGCTCAATCAATTTAACCATTTCATCATTTACCGACAGTCCGGGTCCGACGGCAGCTGCGTCCACCGTCTTTAATCTTGCTGATAATCCGGCAATGCAGTCCTGAGACAACGTACCCGGCATGGACTCTTTCAGAGGCACCACTATAGCCTCTGTTACCGAAGCGCCATATATAGGCGCCAAAGAAGCCGGAACACCGATATACACAAGTCCTGCGCCCGATCTTAAAGCAGCGCCTGCAGAAAGGCACCCTGCCCCCGTCATTCCGGTGGAACCGCTAATGATCAGGACTTTCCCGTAACTTCCCTTATGACTGTCTGGAAACCTTGGAGGCAGAAGCTTTGATACATAATGCTCATCCGTTAGAACCGTCTTTATGTCCATGCTTTCTATTACACAGGAAGGGATACCTATGTCTGCCACAACCAGTTCTCCCGTGTACCGGATTCCGGGATGTATTACCATTCCGATTTTCGGCAGCCCGAAAGTAACGGTTTTGGAAGCCTTTACGCAAGCGCCGGGTGCTTTTCCGGATTCTGAATCAAGTCCGGAAGGCACATCTATTGATATTACATACTTGCCGGAAGCATTTATCATGTTGATTACAGTCTCGATGATGCCCTCTGTTTTGCCTTTAAACCCTGTTCCAAGAATGCCGTCAACAACCAGATCGGCTACCCGGAGTTCATGGGAAAATGCCTCTAGGTCCCGGTGATCATTGATTTCCTTTACCTCAATTCCCATATTATTAAGGATCGAAAGGTTTACGGCTGCATCTCCTTTTATCCCTTCTCTTTTTCCTGTTAAAAATACCGCAACTTTTGCACCTTTACCGTAAAGCTGCCTTGCAGCCGAAAATGCATCGCCGCCGTTGTTGCCTTTACCGGCCACCACCAGCAAATGCTTTCCACATACGTTGCCAAAATCCTTCATTAATTCTTCCACAACTTTGGAAGCGGCATTTTCCATAAGGACCATTCCGGGAATTCCAATGCTTTCTATGGTGCGCCTGTCAATTTCCCTCATCTGCTGCGGGGTTACAATTTTCATGGGCATTCCTCCCAATATCCCATTATGCCTTTATAGGCATAAAATAAAAAAACATCGGCAAAAAGTTCAGCTTAAATACTTTCAGTCAAAAATTAAAGTAGCACTGTCAGCAAGAGTGCAAACCAAATCCATCCTGTTGAAAACTCAAGCCAGATTCATCAATAAGAAACCCAAGGTAAACACCGTTAGTAAAACTCAAGTAAACCCTGTCAATCAAAAGTTCAAAAAATATACAATCATTTGAAAAATTTTCTGTCCAGTTTCTCAAGTTCCTCAGGCCCCAGGAGATCATGAAAATACGAGTAGATTTCATTATAGTCCTGGGACAGGGTCTCCTTTTCATCTATAAGAAGCCTTAACTTTTCCCTGGTTTCTTCTATCTGCTTTTCCAGTTCCGCAACTCTCTTCTGGTCGGACCTGATTCTAAAATACACAATATTGACCGCATAATCAAGCAGCGTAAGGTTAGCCTGCCTGATGTGTTCGGGGATCTTCTCCAGTTCCTTTTCAATATCCAGATTTCTGTTATTTATTCTCCTGATTTCCTTCTCGCACTGCCTCATCTCTTCTTTTGATTCCTCGTTGCCGTTTTCATAGGCGTCAGTTGTAAGCTCCATTATCCGGTTCAGGTATTTCTTTTTTAACGCTGCATTTTCTTTTGACTCAGAGATCAGGCGAGCCTGAAGTTTAAGAAGTTCTCTTAACTTTTCCTCGCATTTCTCTATTTCGGGAGTTTTCTCTATATTCTTAAAAAGGCTGTTCCATCTTTCGTCAAGTATCAGCAACGAAATATCGTTCTTCCTGAGAACTTTTTTGTCAAGCTTTGTCCTGCCGTAAATCCTGTTCAGCAATTTAAATACGTTAAGCATAAGAATCCTCCAAATCAAGAGCATACCTTCAGTGTATATATCGGCACAAATGGAAAGTACCATAAAATTAATTCCTATAAGCCTGCCAATGGCATGATATCGCCTTACTGCCATGTTTTAGAATACAGGATGGGAAATTATCGTTTGTATGGGAAAATTATATCTGTTAGAATATGAAATGATGGTTTTAAAGCCGGCAGAATCTTACGCCATTTATGGGATGGGAATTATAGCCGTTCGCGGAAAGAATTGGATGTCATTTATGGAATACAGGACGTATAACAGGTGATTTTAATGAATGTAACCGATGCTAAAAACAGAATGACAAAAGATACTTTACTGTACCTTCCCGCAAAGGCTGTTGAAGGTATTGTGGGAATACTTACAATATCCATATATACACGTTTTTTCAGCCCAAACGTTTATGGCTATTACAACCTTATAACCACCACCGTAAACATACTTTGCGTAGTGCTGCTGTGGTGGTTGATACAGTCAGGGGTAAGGTATGTAAACACATTTAACAGCCCCATGAAAATGAAGCTGTTTTATTCCACATCTTTCGCAGTCTGGGGAATCATCAACGGGACGGTGCTGATGATCGGTGTCGTTTCAGTTCTGTTTCTCAGGCAACATCTGGAAAAGGAATTCGTCCTCCTGATTTTTGCCAGCTTCCTGTTGTTTGTGTCTTATAACACTTCCCAGATGTTTTTCAGCATTATAGGCACTCTTAGGTTGATAAAGCTTAACCTCATGTTGTCGATATTCTCCGTGACAGCCAGGCTTATACTTACCACTTTTTTTGTATATTTAACTTCCAATAATCACATAACGCCCATCAGCGCAGTCCTCAGCAATGTGATCATAGACTGCGTAGTGGTGGCAATAGTTGTCACAAGGCTTAAGATATATAAATATATAAACCTTAGGTTCTTCTCCCGCAAGGTTATGAAAAGGTTTCTTGGTTACGGGATTCCCATAATGGGAGTAAGCCTCACCATGAGTTTCCTGAACCTTTCAGACAGGTATGTAATCACATTTTCACTTGGAGCCAAAGACGGCCCCACTCAGGCAGGAATATACGCCGCAAACTATTCCATAGCCTCAGCAGTTTTCAACATTATCCTTATTGCCGTCATGAGAGGCGTCTATCCAATGATACTCAAGACCTGGAAAAAAAGCAACTTAAGGCAGACAGAGGAGCTCCTGGGACAGGCTGTCCGTTATTACCTGATGATAGCCTTGCCTGCTGCCACAGGGCTCAGCATATTGTCAGGAATTCTGACACGGTTTCTGGATTCGGAATATCATGAGGGAAGTTTTGTTACCATATGGGTGGCATTCGGCATGTTCCTCCTTGGACTGACCGAATACAGCAACAAGGCATGGGAACTGACATCCAAAACAGGTCCCATTTTCAGAAACAGTTTAATAAGCTGCGCATTCAACCTTGTCTCAAACCTTCTTTTCATTCCGCTATTTGGCTACATGGCTGCCGCGGTAAACACCACCGCGTCATATTTGCTGTACCTGTGCCTTTCCCTTGCCGGAAGCAGAAAGATAATGAAGTGGCGTTTAGCCATATCAAGCTATGTCAGGATTGTTGCCAGCAATGCCGTAATGGCGCCCGGGTGCAGCCCGGGGTTTTTTCCCTTGCTTTTATGGTGATGCTCGGTGCAGCAGTTTACGGGTTAAGTCTTTACGTTTCCGGCGAGGTTAAGGCTGAGGTGTCGCAGCTTAAAACATGGATGAAGTCCCTAAAGGCTGTGAAGTAAAAATACGGAGACATTTCAGGGCTAAAGAATTGGGATGCTTCCCAAGCCAAGAAGCACTTCTTCGCTGCAGGGAAGTGTCCCGTACCTCTGTATTGACAAAGAAAAATGCGAATGCTAAACTGGACTTGACCTTGCAAAGCCTTAATTGGACGGGCTTTAGCCAAGGTTCAGACAAACAAAAGGACGTGGAAATAATTTATGTATATACCTGAAAAGAAGAAAATCTGCATAATGGGACTTGGATATATCGGGCTGCCTACGGCAGCTATGTTTGCAACTCACGGACACAGGATAGTTGGTGTGGACATAAGAACCGACGTGGTTGAAGCT
>JAMNYG010000154.1 GCA_023622945.1 Bacillota bacterium
CATTGATCACCCTGATTTTCACGGCACATTATACAGGCAGTCAACGGGTCCCGATACAAAACAGCTGGTACTGTTGATGGAACCAAAACGGTGTTCTTACAACCCAAGACCCGGTGCAGTCATTCCGTTTTATACTCCGGATGCCATGGCCGGGTATGACCTTAAACAGCGAAAACCCATTGAGGAGGATAAGAACATCCAGTTTGGCCTCCATTTGGTACGGCAAGGATATGTTGTGGTTTGTACCGAGGCCTTCCCGTATAACACCGTTCCTGAACCTGCCGAAGGATCCTGGTGGCAGGCGGCAGCCGACCAATTAAAAAAGGAACATCCCCAATGGACCGGAATCGGCAAATTGATATGGGATACAAAATGTGCCGTAGACTTGTTGTTAAGCCAGGACAATATTGATAAAGAAAGAATAGTTGCCATGGGCCACTCTCTGGGAGGGAAGATGGCTTTCTGCACGGCAGCATTTGACGACAGGATCAAGGCGGTGATTGCATCCGATTTCGGAATCGGCTGGGACTTCACCAACTGGGATGACGACTGGTACTTCGGTAAGCAAATACATGAAGAAGGATTTAACCTTGCAAACCACCAGTTGCAAACCACCAGTTGCTTGCCATGATTGCGCCCCGTTCGTTTCTGCTGATCGGCGGGGAATTTGACGGTCCTGCCAGCTGGCAGTATATATTCGAAGCAAAGAAAGTGTACAAACTGTTTAACAAAGAATACTGGGTAGGTTTCCTGGATCATGCTTCAGGACACAGACCGCCGGAACATGCTGTTGACATAGCCTACAAATGGCTTGCCGAACAGTTTGATCTGGAGGCAAGGGAATGGAGGGAATAACCGGCCGGTAGCACCAAAGAGATATGTGCGACAGGGTCAGCCGAAGGAGCATATGAAATGGGATCAGGAAATGCTGCTACATTCACACAATCTCCAAAGTTTACATAATAATGTAGCAAGGAAATTTTGGAGGTGTGATATATGCATTCCCATTATTATGCGGGCAAAACATCATACGATGACGGACACTGGCACAGTTACCAGGGTGTGACAAGCAAAGATCCTGATACTCCGGGACATATTCACCACATGGCCGGAAATACTTCCTGCGATGACGGTCATACTCACGGATATCGGTCGACTACCGGCCCGGCAATATACTCAGACGGCAAGCACTATCATATGTATTGCGGTGAAACCCAGGTTGAAGACCAGCATACCCACAGTTACGACGGAAAAACATCGTATCATTACGGAATGTATTATGAAAAATGTCCTTGTGAGGACTAATCTTAAGAAGGGACTGACCATGTCCCTTCTTTCTGTTAAAAGCGGTATGCCGTTTTTTGTTCAGGTTCAAAGGAGACTGCAAAATATCTAGAAATAACCGTTCAGGATGTTGTCCAAAATCAATTTGTTGTGCTAACATAATTAGAGAATGATATACAGGGAAACAGCTTATGAGATGACATGATACGGTTGTAAGAAATCCAAGAATGAAAGGATCAAGCTTATGAAAAAGTATTGGAAATACATGAAACCATATCTTCCTTCGTTTATCATCGGACCAATACTTATGATTGTAGAAGTTATAGGCGAAGTAATCATGCCCCTGTTGCTGAGTAATATAATAGACAATGGTGTGACCGGCAACAGAGGGATTGCTTATATAATATCCATGGGAATTGCCATGATAATCACCGCCTTCATCATGATGACGGGAGGAGTCGGAGGAGCTTACTTCGCCATAAAGGCATCTTCCGGATTTGCAAATGATTTAAGGAAGGATTTGTTTAACAGGATTCAGAGGTTTTCCTTTTCCAATATCGACCAGTACAGCACCGGTTCCCTGGTTACGCGTCTTACAAATGACATCACCATGATTCAGAATATGATACACATGATGATGAGAATGGCCCTGAGAGCTCCGGGTATGTTCATCGGAGCGCTTATCATGGCTTTTTCGCTAAATTTCAGGCTTGCGATGGTAATAATGGTTATAATACCGCTTCTGTCCGTTACCATTTACTTAATAGCCAAAGTTGCTCTCCCCAGGTTTTCCGACATGCAGAAAAAGCTGGATTCGTTAAATAACGCCACCCAGGAAAACCTTATAAACATCAGGGTTGTAAAATCCTTTGTAAGAGAGGATTATGAGGAAGCAAAATTTGAAAGGGCAAATAATGAACTGAAAGAAAAAACCCTTCATGCCATGAATGTAATGATATTTGCAATTCCGGTTATGATGCTGGCAATGAACATCACAACTCTTGCCGTAGTGTGGTTCGGAGGCACGCAGGTTATTGCGGGCACCATGACACCCGGTGTCCTGACTGCATTTATCAACTATGTGGTGCAGATCCTCATGTCATTACTGATGGTTTCAATGATCATCCTCAACAGCTCAAGAACTATCGCGTCTGTAAGAAGAATAGATGAAGTTCTGAATACTGAAATCGACCTTACCGATGATTATGCGTCGAGGAAGGACAAAGAGGTTGAATACGGAAAGGTTGAATTCAAGAATGTATATTTCAGTTACTACAAAGACAATGAAAGATGGGTTCTTGAAAATATCAGCCTTGTCATAAATCCCGGAGAAACGGTTGGTATCATCGGTCCTACGGGAAGCGGAAAATCTACTCTTGTACAGCTTATTCCAAGGTTATACGATGTTGACAGCGGTGAAGTGCTTGTAGACGATACAAACGTAAAGGACTATTCTCTGAAAAATCTTCGGGACGGAGTCGGAATAGTGCTTCAGAAAAACGTTCTTTTTTCCGGGACCATCAGGGACAACCTCATATGGGGTGATGAAGACGCAGATGATGAAACCATTTGCAAGTTTGCTGAAGTTGCCCAGGCACATGGTTTCATATCTTCGTTCAAGGAAGGATATGACACTGAGCTGGGCCAGGGCGGTGTCAATGTTTCAGGCGGCCAGAAGCAGAGGTTATGCATTGCCAGGACGCTGCTGAAGAAACCCAGGATACTTATCCTGGATGACAGCACCAGCGCGGTTGACACCAACACCGAAGCAAGGATCAGGGAAAGACTCAGAACCGAGATGAAGGACGTCACTAAAATTATTATTGCACAGAGGATATCTTCCATAATCGATTCAGACAAGATCGTGGTAATGGATGACGGAAAGATTGCCGGAATAGGCACCCACTCAGATCTCATGCAGAACTGTGAAACCTACAGGGAGATTTACTATTCTCAGAGGGACAAGGAGGATATGACTGCATAATGAGCCGCATTAGTGAAGAGAGAAAGGCAGCGTTACTGCGCAGGTACGGAAGCAATTATGCAAATAAGGCCGGCATGCCCGGAAGAGGTCCGGGAATGAGGGGACCGATGATGAGAGGTCCGGGAATGAGAGGACCCGGAATAAGAAGACCCGGGCGCGGTGATCATCAGAAGGCCGGGGGACCTCATGACGGTGACGGTAAGGAAAAGTCAAAGAAATGGATTGAAATAATCCGCAGGATGTTTGCATATATCGGCAAAGACGCTGTGAAAATTCCGGTTGTATTCGCCTGCGTACTGTGCAGCACCCTTGCCAGCCTTGGCGGAAGCTACGTTTTAAGGCCTGTAATAAACAATTTGGTATATGCGGACAGGTCAGCCGAAGAAAAATTGAAGAACCTTGTCCTTGGCATTTTCATCATGGCAGGGATATATTCTATCGGCATCTTGTGCACGTATTTCCAGCAAAAGATAATGGTAGGAATATCCCAGAATGCGCTGGTCAAGATAAGAAAGGACCTGTTCGGCAAAATACAGAGGCTTCCGGTAAAATACCATGATAAGCATACACACGGCGAAATTATGAGCCGTTTTACAAATGACCTTGACACCGTAGGAATGATGCTCAACAATACACTGCCCCAGCTGTTTTCAGGTTTTGTTACGCTGATAGGCACTGTGGTGCTGATGTTCATGACCAACTGGATACTGGCATTGGTCACAATATTGACGGTGCCCATGATAGCTTATGTGGGAAGCGCCATAGGCAACAGGAGCAGGAAATACTATATGGGGCAGCAGCAGGCTTTGGGTGCGGTAAACGGATATATCGAAGAAATCATATCCGGCCAGAAAGTTGTGAAGGTGTTCAACCATGAGGAAACCGTGATGGAGGAATTTGAATTCTTAAGCGATGAGCTTCGCGACAAGCAGATGAAGGCACAGTTTTTCGGCGGAATAATGGGACCTGTCATGGGCAACCTGAGCCAGGTCAGCTATTCATTGTCCGCTGTTGTTGGCGGAATTCTCTGCATCACGGCTGGTTTTGACATAGGAGGCCTGACCATATTCACCAACTATTCAAGGCAGTTTTCAAGGCCGGTAAATGAACTGGCAATGCAGATAAATACGGTCTTTGCAGCCCTTGCAGGAGCCGAGAGGGTTTTTGAAGTGATGGACGAGCCTTCCGAGACGGAAGATGCGCCGGATGCAATAGAGGTGTGTTCAGAAACCCAGCCCAAGGAAGGGGCGCGCCCGATAAAGGGAGAAGTGGTGCTGAAAAATGTAACCTTCGGCTATACTCCTGACAAGACGGTGTTGAAGAATATCAATGTAACGGCAAAACCCGGAAAGAAAATAGCTTTTGTGGGCTCTACGGGTGCGGGAAAGACGACAATAATCAACCTGATCAGCAGGTTCTATGAAATAGAAGAAGGGCAAATATTGCTGGACGGTGAAGACATCAGAAAGATCAAAAGGGATTCCTTAAGGCGCAATATAGCAATGGTGCTTCAGGACACCCACCTGTTTTCGGGAACCGTTATGGAGAATATCAGGTACGGGCGCCTTGATGCGACTGACGAAGAGGTTATAACTGCCGCCAGGATAGCAAATGCCCATTCCTTTATTGAGAGATTGCCTGAAGGTTATAACACGGTACTGGAAGGTGACGGAGTAAACTTAAGCCAGGGCCAGCGCCAGCTTCTGAGCATTGCCAGGGCTGCAGTTTCAAAAGCCCCGATTTTGATATTGGACGAAGCCACCAGCTCAGTAGACACAAGAACCGAAAGTCTCATTCAGAAGGGCCTTGACAGGCTGATGAGGGACAGGACCACATTTATAATCGCCCACAGGCTTTCCACCGTTCGAAACGCTGATCTGATCGTCGTTTTGGAACATGGGGAGATTGTGGAGCAGGGCACCCATGAAGAACTGCTTTCAATTGAAGGCAGATACAAGCAGCTCTATACCGGAGTCATTGAGCTGGACTAATTTGAATAAAAGTGGACGTAAAAGCCGTCTGAGAGCAGGAAAGTTTTCTTGTAGAAAACTTCCTGATCAAAAATTAAGATGATTATTTTGATACGAAATTAAGAATATCATTTTGATATAAAATTAGGATGATCATCTTAAATAGGTATTGAAATTCAAACAAAGAAATTACGTTAGGAAGTGTACGGCGAAAAGTGCATGAAAAAACAAGCAGACTGGCGTATAATTTTGTTGACAATGATGTTTATAGTATGTTAATGTTACGCTAATGTGCTTTTGCGTTAATGAATATAAACAGGTCAGACGAAGCCCTGTTTCAGTAAAATATTATGTGTGACGGGTGAGAAGTTGAAATGGAAGTAACGAATAGAGTTAACCTTTTGGACAGGTGGACAAAGGAAAAATCCGAGGAGCTTTACGGTATCAAGAATTGGGGAGCCGGTTACTTTTCCATTTCCGACAAGGGAGAAGTTATGGTGAATCCTTATCCGGGAAATGACAAGGCTGCCGTCAGCATCATGGACATCATTTCAGGCATCCGGGAGAGAGGCCTTGATATGCCGGTTCTGCTTCGTTTTGAAAACCTGCTGGATACCCAGATATCTTATCTTAACAATACCTTCAGGGAAGCCATGAAAAGGTTGGACTACAGAGGTGAATACCGTGGTGTTTATCCCATTAAGGTTAACCAGCAGCAGCAGGTGGTAGAAGAAGTGACCAAATTCGGGCAGCAGTATCACCACGGCCTTGAGGTAGGCAGCAAAGCTGAGCTGATAGCAGCTCTTTCATTGCTTAAAGACAAGGAAGCATGCCTTATATGCAACGGCTACAAAGACGAGGAATTTATCGACCTGGGCCTTTATGCGGTAAAGATGGGATTCAAATGCTTTTTCGTAATAGAGATGCCCGGGGAACTTGACCTTATTCTTGAGCGCTCAAAGGCGTTAAATGTAAAGCCCAATATAGGCATTCGCATAAAAATTTCTACAAAGGCGGGAGGACACTGGACCGATTCCGGTGGAGACAGGAGCATATTCGGCGTAAGCATTTCTCAACTGATTTCCATTGTTGACAAGCTGAAGGAAAATGGAATGCTGGATTGCCTTTTGCTTTTGCATTATCACCTGGGCTCCCAGATACCCAACATCCGGGATATCCGTTCTGCCGTACTGGAAGCGGCACGAATATATGCTGAACTGGTAAGGGAAGGCGCTCCCATGGGGTACCTGGATCTGGGAGGAGGCCTTGCGGTTGATTATGACGGATCCAATACCAATTACAGCAACAGTCGAAACTACACCGTAGAAGAGTATTGTGAAGATATAGTGGAGGCTGTAATGACGGTAATGGACTCCAGCAACGTTCCTCATCCCACGATAATTACAGAATCCGGACGGGCAACGGTTGCCTATTATTCGGTGCTGCTTTTCAACGTAATTGACGTGGAAAGGCTGGAAGAGCATGATGTTCCCCAGAAGCTTGATGAAAACATGCCCGAGCAGATAAAAAATCTGTACGATGTGTATGAAAGTATCACCCACAGAAACATACAGGAGTGCTATAATGATGCCCTTTATTACCGGGATGAAATAAGGGAGATGTTCAAGCACGGGAAAATAAGCCTGAGAGAGAGATCCTTTGCGGAAAAAATTTTCTGGGGCATAATTACTCAGGTGGTGAAGGAGAAAAAGAAACTCAAACATGCACCTCCTGACCTGGAAGATATAGAGAGTGCCATTGCAGACATCTATTACTGCAATTTTTCAGTGTTTCAGTCCCTGCCTGACAGCTGGGCTATAGATCAGCTGTTTCCGATCATGCCGGTGCATCGCCTCCTGGAACTTCCAAGGCGCAATGCGGTTATAGCCGATATCACGTGCGACTGTGACGGAATCATAAACCACTTTGTGGATCTTCACGATGTACGGACAGCTCTGCCGGTACACGAAATAAACAACGGAGACGACTACTACCTGGGGGCGTTTCTGGTAGGAGCTTACCAGGAGACCCTGGGAGATCTCCACAACCTGTTCGGAGATACCAATGTGGTAAGCGTGAGGATCTATCCTGACGGGACTTATGATCTGGTAAAGGAAATCCACGGAGACAGTGTGGCTGACGTACTTTCGTACGTGGAATATGACCCCAAGGAACTGCTGGTTAATTTCCGCAAAACAGCGGAAGAATCCGTGCGCCAGGGATTGATAAGCCCCAGCGACAGGCGTGAAATAATGCGTGCATACGAAAACGGGCTTCGCGGGTACACTTATTATGAGCGGTAATGTAAGTAGATTTTAACCTGTTGTGCCGGATATATTACAGGAAAATGATATACCGGAATAACAGTAGCATATCATTTTCCTTAAGTTTTCACAATGAATCAACGCAGCATAGCGTTTGGCAGTTGAAGATATAGTCCGGAATCACAGGAGGAACAAGATATCTTGTTCCTCCTGTGATTTTACAGTTTTTTTAACATTTCAATAAAAGTAAATCTCCATTAATTCGAGTATTTATGATATTATTTTTAATGGCATTGCTGCAATATTATATTGAAACGGAGAATGGGTTTAGATGGATTTGTTTGGCATTCTGGAGCTGATTGGAGGACTGGCTCTGTTCCTGTTTGGCATGAGCCTTATGGGAACGGGACTGGAAAAAAGTGCAGGGAACAGGCTTAAAGGCTTTTTGGAACGTTTGACATCAAGCAAGCTGAACGGCTTTTTGCTTGGCATGGTTGTAACAGCGGTTATACAGAGTTCCTCTGCAACCACTGTGATGGTAGTCGGATTTGTAAATTCCGGCATAATGACCCTCAATCAGGCTATAAATGTTATTATGGGCGCAAATGTAGGTACCACCATTACTTCGTGGATTCTAAGCCTGGCGGGAATTAAGGGGGACAATTTATTTGTTAAGCTGCTCAAACCATCGTCATTTACTCCTGTTCTGGCCCTGGTGGGTATCATATTTTATCTGTTTGTGAAGAAGGAAAAGAAAAAGGACATGGGTATTGTACTGCTTGGGTTTGCAACGCTTATTTACGGTATGGAAGCCATGTCTGATGCCGTAGAACCCTTAGGTCGGGTAGAAGGATTCCGCAACATTCTTTTAATGTTCTCAAATCCAGTTCTGGGTGTACTGGTAGGAGCCGTATTTACTGCTATTATCCAGAGCTCGTCAGCATCCGTAGGTATTCTTCAGGCTTTATCCACCACCGGGCAGATCACCCTGGGAACAGCAATTCCCATAATCATGGGACAGAATATAGGGACCACCGTTACGGCATTGATTTCTTCCGTAGGCACCAATAAGAATGCACGCCGGGCGGCTTTGGTGCACCTGTATTTTAACGTTATAGGCACAGTTGTTTTCCTTATTGGTTTTACAATACTTAAATCAATAATTACCCTGGCTTTTTTGGACCTGACTGCCAACCATGCAACCATTGCTTTAATTCATACCGGTTTTAATGTCACATGCACGGCTATTTTACTGCCTTTCAGCCGATCACTTGAAAAGCTGGCTTTCATGACCATAAGGGAAGATAGTGAAAAAGACAAGATATCACTTTTGGATCCAAGGCTGTTCTCAACCCCTGCAATTGCCATTAACCAAAGCATAACGGTTACGAAGGAAATGGCAAACATATCGCTGGCGGCAGTCAAGGAAGCCTTTGCCTTGGTTAATGATTATGATGAGAATAAAGCCTTGAAAATAAAAGAAGCTGAGGAAAAAACAGATGCTTATGAAGATGCCCTGGGGACTTACCTGGTAAAGTTGTCAGGCCAGAACCTGTCCAAAAGGGATAATACTGAGGCTGCCAAACTTCTGTACCTGATCGGTGAGTTTGAGAGGATTGCAGACTATTCCGTGGACGTGGTAGAATCCGCCCAGGAAATGTATGAGAAGAAAATCCAGTTTTCAGAATTTGCAAAAAGGGAACTGAAAGTAATCATGTCGGCGGTAACCGAAATTGTGGAAACCGCGATAACTTCTTTTTGCCGGGATGATGTGTTGTTGGCTGCCAGGGTGGATCCGCTGGAGGAGGTAATCGACAATCTTAAGGATGAAATTAAAAAGCAGCATATAGTACGCTTACAGCAAAATGAATGTACCATCGAGCTGGGGTTTATTTTCTCTGACCTGCTGACGGTGCTTGAACGTATCTCAGATCACTGTTCCAATATTGCAGGCTGTATTATTGAGATGTCTCATGACAGAATGGACATGCACAATTACCTTTACAGGGTTAAGCATGAGCTAAACAATGAATTCAGGAGGATGTTTAAAGAGTATTCTGAGAAGTATTCAATTTCGGGCATATATAATTAGGAATTTATCATCAAAGCTGCTTTTTCAATTTTTCAAGGTCAACGATTTTTACCGTGGACATATGAAAATCAATAATTCCTTCGTCCCGCATCCTGGCCATTTCCCTGGAAAGGGAAGGCCGGGAGACATTTAAAAAATCAGCCAGCTCTTTTCTGTTCATGGGAAGTGTAAAAGTGGTTTTTCCTGTTTTCCTGAATTGCTCAAGAAGATATCTGCTCACCTTTCCCCTTATACTTCCCATGGTGAGGTACTCCACTTTTCTGTTAAGTATGAGAGCCTTTTCCGATATAATTCTCAGCATATTTTGTATAAGCATTTTATGCCATGGGCATACGTTTTTGCATTCTCCCAGGATCTTTTCCCTGGTCAGGAACATTACCCTGGAGTCTTTCAATGCCTGAATGGTTGAATGCCAGAAGGATTGGTCGGAAAACACCAACACTTCTCCAAACAGGTCGCCTGGTTTTAAAATATCCACAATAGTGAGGCTGCCCGAAGCATTTTCCTTGATTATGGAGGCTTCACCCTTAAGAAGTATTCCAATGCTGTCAAATCTGTCGCCGGCTACAGCAATGTAGTCGTTTTTTTTATACTCAATTATCTTGGGATTTAAGCAGTTGAGCAAATTAGAAAGCTCTTCATCATTAATGCCTCTGAACAGGGTAGACTTTCTCAGTTCCTTGTCGGTCTCTTTCAACATTTTTTCTCCCTTTCTGAAAACGGTAACATTGGATACCGATTTTTCAGCTCCATTATAATATAATAGCCGTGTAAAAACAACATGGTTGAATTGTGTAAATATCGTGTAAAGTTAAAAAACCGGTTTTTACGGTGTTAATGCAACAGACAAACAAAGGAGGTAATATTAACATGGGCATGTTCTGTTATCAATGCCAGGAAGCAGCAAAAGGACAAGGCTGCACCGTAAAAGGAATTTGCGGAAAAACTGAACAGGTGTCAAACCTTCAGGATCTGTTTCTTTATGTGTTAAAGGGTATATCAATTTTTAATCTAAAAGCAAGGGAAGCAGGCTTCAAAAATACTTATGCCGATGAATTCATTGTAAAAGGCCTTTTTTCCACAATTACAAACGTAAATTTTGACAAAGATTACTTTGTTAATAAGATTAATGAAGCACTGGCTTTGAGGAGTGAAATAAAAGAACAGCTGCAAGACAACGGTATTGAGTTTGGCGAAGATCTTCACGATGCGGCGGTATGGTATGGAACAACTCCTGAAGAGATGGAGAAGAAGGCAGCCAGCGTCGGTATTTTGAAGACAGAAAATGAGGATATCCGTTCTTTGAGAGAACTGATTACCTATGGTGTGAAAGGCATGGCAGCATATGCCGAGCATGCCGCTGTCCTTGGGTTTAAAAATGATGAGATATATGCATTTATGCAGAGGGCGTTGGCAGCCACGCTGGATGACAGCCTTACGGCGGATGACCTGGTAGGGCTTGCAATGGAAACAGGAAAATACGGTGTCGAAGTTATGGCTTTGCTTGATAAGGCCAATACAAGCACTTATGGTAACCCCGAAATAACGAAGGTTAATATAGGTGTCAGAAACAACCCCGGAATACTTGTAAGCGGGCATGATCTTAAGGACATGGAAGAGCTGCTTAAACAAACCGAGGGAACAGGAGTAGATGTTTATACTCACGGAGAAATGCTTCCTGCAAATTACTATCCGGCTTTCAAAAAGTATAGCCATTTTGCAGGGAACTACGGAAATGCATGGTGGCAGCAGGATAAGGAATTTGAGAGCTTTAACGGTCCTATTCTCATGACCACCAACTGCCTCACACCTCCAAAGGATTCTTACAGGGACAGGCTCTATACAACAGGAGTTGTAGGATTCCCGGGGGTTAAACACATTCCGGACAGGAGAGACGGAAAGGAAAAGGACTTTTCTGAAATAATCGAACATGCCAAAAGATGCGCACCGCCTGTGGAAATAGAAAAAGGTGAGATTGTGGGAGGTTTCGCCCACAACACGGTGCTTAGCCTTGCAGACAAGGTTGTGGAAGCCGTCAAGGCAGGCAAGATTAAAAAATTCTTTGTTATGGCAGGCTGCGACGGCAGGATGAGAAGCAGGGAATATTATACAGAGTTTGCCAAGAAGCTGCCTGGAGATACAGTCATTTTGACAGCCGGCTGTGCAAAATACCGTTATAACAAGCTTAACCTGGGAGATATCGATGGAATACCGAGGGTACTGGACGCAGGACAGTGCAACGATTCATACTCCCTGGCGGTTATCGCTCTGAAGCTTAAGGAAGTCTTTGGACTGGAAGATATAAATGAGCTGCCTATTGCCTATAACATTGCATGGTATGAGCAAAAAGCCGTAATAGTTCTTCTTGCGCTGCTGTACCTTGGCGTGAAGAATATTCACTTAGGACCCACACTGCCTGCTTTCCTTTCACCCAATGTTGCAAAGGTGCTGGTTGAGAAGTTTGGCATAGGCGGAATAACAAATGTAGAAGATGACATAAAAATGTTCATGGCATAATTTCAGTGGCTGCAGATTAACCGAAGGATGCCGGGTGCAAAACAATGTTTAAGCATCGTTTAGACATTGTGTAATGGGAAGGAGCTGCCTGAAGTGGTTTTTAACCCGAAAGGCAGCTCTCTTAATTTATTGAAGGACAGCCTCCGTAATTTATGAAAAAGATAGTGGCTGTCCAAAAAGATTTTTGGCCTGGAAGACAGCATTTTCAATGGATGAAAAAACCAGTTAATGAAAAAATGGCAAATACAAAAATAAAAGGAGGCCAAATTTCCGCCTCCTTTTTCACCGGTAAAAACACATCTTTTTTCTCGGTAAAAAACATCTTTTTCTTCGGTAAGAAACACATCTTTCTTCTTCGGTGAAAATCATATCTTTTTTTCGCGGATAAAAAACCAAATTTTTTCCACATGTGCAGAATCATATTTGAAAAACTATCTTGACAAAATCATCCTGTTCATGTATTATTGTATTAAGCGCTTAGTACAATAATACAATAGTACAAGGGCGGAAAGGAGTGATTCAATGGCGTGGGAGCTAAAATCTGACCGGCCCATTTATGCACAGTTGATAGAACAGATTGAGCTGAGGATTTGCTCCGGAGTCTATCCCCTGGGATCCAAAATCCCGCCTGTCAGAGAACTTGCCCAGGAAGCTGCAGTGAACCCAAATACCATGCAAAGGGCTCTTGCCAAGCTTGAAGAAGACGGGTTGTTGTATACCAATCGCACAGCCGGAAGATTTGTCACCGAGGATGTAAAACTGGTTAAACAGGTCAGGAATAAACTGGCAAGAGAACATGCCCAGATTTTTATAAAAAAAATGACCGAACTGGGCTTTGAACATGATGAAATCCTGTCCATTATCAATTCCATAATGAAGGAGATGAAAGAATGAATAATATATTGGAGTGCAAAAACCTGACAAAAGCATTTGGCAATAAAGTGGCTTTAAATGATGTAACTCTCAGCATTCCCCGTGGGAGGATCATTGGGTTGCTGGGACCTAATGCAAGCGGCAAGAGTACCTTTATTAAGCTTTGCAACGATCTATTGACTCCTACCAGGGGCGAAATTCTGATTGATGGCAAAAGGCCGGGTGTTGAAACAAAGAAAATCGTTTCCTACCTGCCCGAAAGAAATTACCTGAATGAATGGATGAGAGTATCGGATATCGTAGGATTCTTCAGGGACTTTTATGATGATTTCAATGTTGAAAAAGCTTATGACATGTTAAACAGGCTTGATATCAACCCCAGGGATAAACTTAAAACCATGTCCAAGGGTACCAAGGAAAAAGTACAACTGATATTGGTCATGAGCCGTGAAGCTCAGCTTTACATGCTGGATGAGCCCATTGGCGGAGTGGATCCTGCAGCCAGAGACTACATCCTTGATACCATCTTGGGCAACTACAATGAAAATGCGACCATCATTTTATCCACCCATATTATTTCAGACATTGAGAAAATTCTTGATGAAGTGATATTCATTAAGGAAGGCAGGATAGTGCTTAACAAGACGGTGGATGAGATACGTGAGGAAACCGGGAAATCAGTAGATTCTTTATTCAGGGAGGTATTCAGATGCTAGCTAAACTTATGAAATATGAGATTAAGGCAACTGCCCGTTTATTTGTACCCTTGTACCTTACTTTATTGTTTTTTGCGCTTTTCAACAGAATCCTTAACCCCTTTGAAATGCTGGATTCAGCTGAGAGTTTCAATTTGCAGGTTCTGTTTAGCCTTTTAAGCATTACCGCCTATTTTATGCTGATTATAGGCACTATGGTAATGACCCTGGTTATCATGATACAGAGATTTTATAAAAACCTGCTGGGGGATGAAGGTTATTTAATGTTCACCCTGCCTGTTGAACCTTGGAAACATATTATCAGCAAGTTCCTGGTGGCAATGTTCTGGACGGTACTTAGTTTTGCGACAGCAATGTGTTCGGTACTGATACTTCTTAAGGTAGACAACCTGTTTGGTGAATTGCGGAGGCTGATTGAGCAATTTACGGAGCTTTTCGGCAGGTATGCATTATTTACAATGCCCTTATACGCACTCATCTATTTAGCGTCAGGCATTCTCATGATATATGCGGCTATCTCCCTTGGCCATGTGTTTTCAAGACATAAGTTGCTTGCTTCATTCGGAATGTACTTTGCCCTGTACAGTGCCTATCAGATTGTTATGACATTGTATCTTCTGATTTTTGGAAGAATGATTTTCCCTTCCATTATGACCGGGTCAGCTCCCGCATTTTCTGAAATAAGCAAATTCCTGCTGTCATTGTGCATACCCGGCATATTAATAATGTTATCCAATTATATGATTACCAATATTGTTTTGAAGAAGAACTTAAATCTGGAATGATTCATACCACTAATAAGCAAACTATTATAAAGGACAAAACTTCAGCAGGCTACAGGGAGGATTTATTATGACCCAGCAGGAAAAGACTAACCGTGAAGTGTCTGATATAATAGAAGCTTTGGTGGAAAACGGAAAGCTGGCATTAAAAGAGATGGTTAAACTGACCCAGGAGCAGGTAGACTTTATTGTTAAGGAAATGGCTCTTGCGGGGATAGCCAACCACATGAGGCTGGCGAAAATGGCAGTTGAAGAGACAGGCAGAGGTGTCTACGAGGATAAAATAATTAAGAACCTGTTTGCTACGGAATACGTTTATCACAGCATAAAATACCAAAAAACAGTAGGCATTATTGATGAAAATGAAGAAGAGGACTACTTTGAAATTGCCGAACCGGTAGGCATTATTGCAGCTATAACGCCGGTTACAAACCCTACATCTACCACACTGTTCAAATGCATTATTTCAATGAAAACAAGAAATCCCATAATATTTGCTTTTCATCCCGGCTCACAAAAATGCAGCGCAGAGGCTGCCAGGATTATGAGAGATGCGGCTGTTAAGGCAGGGGCTCCCAAACACTGTATTCAATGGATTGAAGAGCCTTCTATAGAGGCAACACAGTTATTGATGAAAAACGACGGAGTTTCGTTGATACTGGCTACAGGCGGTTCATCCATGGTCAAGGCAGCCTATAGCGCCGGGAAACCGGCACTTGGAGTAGGGCCGGGGAATGTACCCTGCTATATAGAAAAAACAGCAGATATTAAAAGAGCGGTAACCGACCTGATTCTGTCCAAAACATTTGATAATGGAATGATCTGTGCATCGGAGCAGGCCGTAATAATAGACAAGGAAATCTATGAACCTGTTACAGAGTATATGAAAAAACTGGGCTGCTATTTTGTAAATGATGAAGAAAGGGAAAGGCTGGAGAGCATAGTTATAGATGAAAAGAAAGGCTCTGTAAACCCCAAAATTGTAGGGCAATCAGCAGTTTCTATTGCTCAGATGGCGGAAATCAGAGTGCCCGAGGGAACAAAGATACTGGTTGCTGAAATTGAAGGGGTAGGTCCCGAATATCCTTTATCCAGGGAGAAGCTAAGCCCTGTATTGGCTTGCTTTAAAGTGAGCAATTCTGAAGAGGGCATAAAAAGGGCAATAGAAATGGTGAATTTTGGGGGATCAGGCCATTCGGCGGTTATCCATTCCAACGATGAAAGCGTAATCAAAGAGTTTGCGGAAAGGGTAAATACCGGAAGGATCATTGTAAACCAGCCATCCAGCCATGGGGCGATAGGAGATATATATAATACCAATATGCCTTCCCTTACCCTTGGCTGCGGCTCTTTTGGCAGAAACAGCACAACCGCCAACGTTACTGCTGTTAATCTGATCAACAAAAAGCGGGTGGCAAGAAGAAGGTATAACATGCAGTGGTTTAAAATACCTGAAAAAATTTATTTTCAGCCCGGTTCCGTTCAATACCTGTCAAAAATGCCGGGCATTTCCCGGGCATTGATAGTAACCGATGAAATGATGGTTAAGCTCGGATACGTGGAGAAGGTTTTATATCATTTGAGAAAGCGGGAAGGAAGAAATTATGTACATTCAGAGATCTTTGACAGGGTACTGCCCGATCCCACGGTTGATACTGTAATAGAGGGCGCAAAAGTTGCAGAAGACTTTAAGCCCGATGTAATCATTGCCCTAGGAGGAGGATCGGCCATTGATGCCGCCAAGGCAATATGGCTTTTCTATGAACACCCTGAAACCGATTTCAATGATCTCCGCATGAAATTTATGGATATACGGAAGAGAGTTTTTAAGTTTCCTCCTTTGGGGACTAAGGCCAAGTTGGTAGCCATTCCTACCACTTCCGGTACAGGCTCAGAAGTTACGTCTTTTGCCGTGATAACCGATCCGGAAAAAGAAACAAAATATCCCCTGGCAGATTATGAGCTCACACCTGATGTAGCCATAATAGATCCTGAATTTGTGCAGACTGTGCCGCCGCATGTAACAGCCGATACAGGCATGGACGTACTGACCCATGCGATAGAAGCCTACGTATCGGTTATGGCATCAGACTATACTGATGCCCTGGCCATGAAGGCCATACAGCTTGTATTTGAATACCTGCCCAAAGTCTATATGAACGGCAATGATGCCAAGGCGAGGGAAAAAATGCATAATGCGTCATGCATAGCGGGCATGGCATTTACCAATGCTTTCTTAGGCATTAACCATAGCCTGGCTCATAAGCTGGGCGGTGAGTTCCATATACCTCACGGAAGGGCTAATGCCGTTTTGCTTCCTCATGTAATAAGATATAATTCTGAAAGGCCAACCAAGTTCAATGCCTTTCCAAAGTATGAGCACTATATAGCGGATGAGAAATATGCTGAGATAGCAAGATTTCTTGGCCTTCCGTGCAGCAGTACCGAAGAGGGAATCAATAGCCTGATATCTGCCATATCAGATCTTATGAAACAGCTCCATATGCCGCTGTCCATAAGGGAATGCGGCGTTCCGGAAGATAAGTTCATGCAGGCACTGGATGAGCTTGCAGATAAGGCATTTGAAGACCAATGCACTACGGCCAATCCAAGAATGCCGTTGGTGTCAGAATTGAAAGATATTTACCTGAAGGCTTATTATGGAGTATAAAGGACATGGCATCAAAGGCAAAAAGTTACTTACAGCAGAATGAAATTTATGATAAAATATATATATTAAGTATTCAAATATATTGATCATGTTAATGCTATATTGATTGCACCAAATGCCGTGAAAGATTTTAGTCTGCGGCAAAGCATAAATGGACAACCATGTCATGAGCAGCATAACTCATGATATGGTAACATTGTTCCTGCAACATTTGTCCGGTTGAAGGAACTTCTTTTTTTGCAAAAAACCAATATGGGAATAATATAAACAGACGGGGGAGCAAGGAGGAAGCCATGTTTAAAATTGATGATTATGTTGTTTACGGAACAACAGGAGTATGTCAGGTAATAGATATAAGGAAAGAAAAGGATATTAACGATGATGAAACTGAATACTATATATTGCAGCCGGTTTTCAGCAGCAACATGACCGTGAAGGTTCCTGTTGACAATCCAAAAGTCATGATTAGAAAGGTCATCACAAAAGATGATGTTTCGGCATTGATTGAAGCAATACCCCAAATGGAGACATTCCGGATAGATGATTATAAGAAGAGAAATGAGAGTTTTAAATCTGCTCTCAAAACCGGAAAGTGCGAAGAATGGATAAGGTTGATCAAGACACTGCACCAGGAAAAAAGGGAAAAAGCAAGCCTTGGTAAAAAACTTATGAAGGCTGATGAGGATATCATGAAGGCTGCAGAAAGATACCTGTACGAAGAGTTCTCAGTGGTTTTGGGCATATCACCTGAGGAGGTTGTTTCATACATCAGGGAACATATTTTATAATTAAAATGATATTGTTACTTTGTTGACAATTTAAGCGAATTATGTTAGCCTTATTTTAGTTTATTCCTTTCTGTTGCGGTTGATATCTGTTACAATTGATATCTGTTGCAACTGGGCGGATTCCATTGTTTTTTAGGGGTAAGACTATAATTTTTCAGGTAGGAAGCTTGTAAGTTTCAGTTTCCTGCCTTAATTATGTTTTTAAACTTGAAGGTCTGGGAATTAAGTATAAGTAATGAAATAGGTAAGGAGTTGGTAGACAGATGAAAATCAAAATAACCGAAACCGTTTTGCGGGATGCCAATCAGTCTCTTGTTGCTACCAGGATGCCTTTTTCAGATTTTGAGGGTGTACTGGAGGCTCTGGATAAAGCAGGGTATCATTCGTTGGAGTGCTGGGGCGGTGCTACTTTTGATTCATGCCTGAGATATTTGAATGAGGATCCCTGGGAAAGGCTTAGAAAGATAAAGAATAAGGTTAAGAAAACACCTCTGCAGATGCTTTTAAGAGGGCAGAACCTTTTGGGATACAGACATTATCCCGATGATGTTGTGAGAAAATTTGTCGCATGTTCCGTTGACAACGGCATGGATATCTTCAGAATATTTGACGCGCTGAACGATTTCAGAAATATCAGAGTGGCTGTTGACGAAGTTTTAAAGAGAAAAGCCCATGCTCAGGGATGCATATGCTATACAATAAGCCCTATTCACAACATTGAAATGTATGTAAAGATGGGCAAGGAACTGGAAAGCATGGGCGTAAATTCCATATGCATTAAAGACATGGCTGGAATTATGGGTCCCCAGGAAGCATATGACCTGGTAAAGGCTTTGAAAGAAACCGTGAAACTGCCGGTATTCCTCCATACCCATTCCACAACAGGCCTTGGCCCTATTACTTACATTAAAGCAGTAGAGGCAGGCTGTGACGGTATTGATTGTGCAATTTCATCTTTTGGAGGTGGTACTTCTCAGCCTCCCACAGAAACCCTCAACTATGCATTAAAACAGATAGGCTATGAAACCGGGTTGGACGAAAAAGTGTTGAAAGAAATCAACGACTACTTCAGACCGATCAAGCAAAAGGCAATATCCACAGGGCTGATGGACAGCTTTGTCATGGGTACTGAAACGGATGCCCTGGTTTACCAGATTCCGGGCGGAATGCTTTCCAACCTGATAGCTCAATTAAAGGCACAAAACGCCATAGACAGGCTGGAAGAGGTTCTGGAGGAAACACCGAGGGTAAGAAAAGACCTGGGATATCCTCCTCTGGTTACTCCGATGAGCCAGATGGTAGGGGTACAGGCGGTTTCCAACGTTCTCAGCGGAGAAAGGTACAAGAATGTTTCAAAAGAGGTTAAAGCCTATCTGAAAGGCGAATATGGAAGGCCTCCCGGAGAAATCAACCCTGATCTCATGAAAAAAGTTCTGGGAGACGAAAAGCCCATTACCACGAGGTTTGCAGATACCCTTGAGCCTGTATTTGAAAAAACGAAAGAACAGCTGAAGGGTATAGCAAGAAGCGATGAAGACGTACTTTCCTACATTGCTTTCCCGCAGATAGCTGAGAAGTTCTTTAAGGAAAGAGAAGAACGGGAGGCGTTGAAGGTTACCTATTCAATAGTTAAAATATAAAGGGTGATGTATATGTCCATATCTATGCTTGATGGTCTTTTAATAGCTGTATTCAGCATGACAGTGGTATTTTCGGTGCTTTGTATTCTTTATCTTGTAATAACGGCACTGTCTAAAACTCTGAACAAGGTAGGCATGGCAAGTGCCTCCAATGCCGTAAAACAGGCCGATAAACAGACAGAAGTAACAGCACCTGCACCTGCAGCGGCTGCTACAGATAAAGATATCAATACCGTCAGTATTTCAACCGGCGAACTCAAGCTTATAAACGTAGACGAAAAGACAGCCGCTCTGATTATGGCAATAGTGAGCCATGAATCACAGATTCCTCTGTCAGAACTTTGTTTCAAATCCATAAGGGCTTTGGAAGAATAGTCTTACTTCGAAAGATGTAAATGACAGGGTCAAAATGTAAAGGGAGGTTAAAAAAGTGAAATATATCATTACCATAAATAATAAGAGTTATGAAGTGGAAGTGGAAAGAGGTCAGGCAAGCATAGTGAAAATAGAAGAGAATAAAGTCCCTAAAATACAGACGACTGTTTCAGCTTCTTCTCCGGCTCCGGCACCTGCACCTGCTCCTTCTCCTGCATCGTCGCAAGCTTCTGCTCAGGCTCCGGCAGCAGGTGAACCTGTTAAAGCTCCTATGCCCGGGACCATTTTAGATGTTAGGGTAAGCGTGGGGCAAGCCGTCAAGCGCGGAGATGTAATTTTTATTCTTGAAGCTATGAAAATGGAGAATGAGATTACAGCCCCTGTTGACGGTGTTATCTCTCAAATAATTGCAACCAAGGGTTCAACTGTATCTACAGGTGATCTCCTTGCCATAATTCAATAGTGGGGGGGTTAAATGATGTTTGTGGATGCATTGCAAACAATATGGAGGAACTCGGGCTTTTCCGCCATTACCTGGCAACAGTGTGTAATGATCGGAATAGCATTCGTTCTTATATATCTTGCCATTGTTAAGAAGTTCGAGCCTTTGTTGCTGCTTACCATTGCCTTTGGGGTACTGCTTGCAAACCTGCCGCTGGCAGGACTGATGAATGAACCGCCGGCCGGCTCAGATGAACCAGGGGGCTTATTATATTACCTGTATCTTGGAGTAAAGAAAGGAATATATCCTTCTCTTATCTTTCTTGGCATAGGCGCCATGACCGACTTCGGTCCCCTTATTGCAAGGCCTTCAGGGCTGTTTTTGGGAGCTGCAGCACAGCTTGGAATATTTAGTGCTTTTTTAATAGCACTGGCTCTTGGGTTTACACCTCAGGAAGCAGCTTCCATCGGAATTATAGGCGGGGCTGACGGACCTACTGCAATATTCCTTACAACCAGGCTGGCACCGGAACTTTTGCCTGCCATTGCCATAGCGGCCTACTCCTATATGGCTTTGATACCGATGATACAGCCACCTCTTATGAGACTGCTGACCACAAAGAAAGAGAGAGAAGTGAAGATGGAGCAGCTGAGAGAGGTAACAAAGCTGGAAAGAATATGTTTTCCCATAGCAGTTACTGTTTTCTGTATATTGCTTCTCCCGTCGGTTGCTCCGCTGATAGGCATGCTGATGCTTGGCAATCTTTTCAGGGAATCAGGAGTTGTTGAAAGGCTTTCAGAAACAGCCCAAAATGCGTTGATTAACATAGTAACCATCTTCCTGGGTGTGACTGTTGGTGCTACGGCTCGGGCAGATCGCTTCTTAAGTCCCGATACACTTAAAATAATTGCTTTGGGTCTTATAGCTTTTGCGTTCAGCACCGTTGGAGGACTGTTGTTTGGAAAAATCATGTACTGGCTTTCCGGCGGGAAAATCAATCCTCTTATCGGTTCTGCAGGAGTGTCTGCCGTTCCCATGGCTGCAAGAGTGTCCCAGATTGAAGGGCAGAAGGCCAATCCGTCGAATTACCTTCTCATGCATGCAATGGGACCCAATGTGGCAGGCGTAATCGGTTCGGCAGTAGCGGCAGGAATTCTGCTTGCACTGTTTGGATAGAACTCGGATCGCGTAAAGAACGGTATTTGCTGTTTTATTCAAATTTTCTGTTAAGTTATGAAAGTTTTGGATAAGCTGTGAAAGTAAAGGGCGTCATATAAAGGCGCCCTTTTTTGAACTATAATGACCACCTTTTCAGAACTTAATATAGCTGAAAAACTGTTGAGAAGGCATTTTGCCATGCCCGGAGATTTTACCGAGGATGCAGAAGCAGCTTGGACCTGTTTCATCTCCAATATAGTACAAGGTTCCGGAATAGGGTATAATGATAATTGGTGGTATAGCTAGTGTAAAGTGGGGTGTCAATTATGGAAAAAAACCTGATTGTAAATTTCCATGAGCACCACGTGGACAAAGAGGCAGACATCACTGTATTGCTTCCGGTAGGAAAGGATAACTCATTGAAAGCTCGCCAAATGGCAAAAGAGAATCCTTCGAAAATAATTCCCTTTCATTACGTTGATGTGAATAATCCAATGGATGATGAACTCCGTCAGTTAAAAAGAGGAGTAGAAAGATGGGGTGTTAAGAGTGTCAAATTCCAGCCGATGGACCAGCATATTTATCCCAGCGATAAGAAGCTGTATCCCATATATGAATATTGCGAAAAAATGGGGCTTGTAGTAACCTGGCATGCAGGAGTCGTAGATCTTGGACATAAGTACGAGCAGGGCGTTCCCATGCTGAGCAAGTACTGCGACCCTATACATATTGATGAAGTTGCTTTTGACTTTCCTGATATGAATATTTGCATCGCTCATTTGGGAGGCAATTATATGTATACTGCTTTGGTTTTGGCGGAAAAGCATGAGAATGTGTTTTTGGACACTGCATTTCTCTGTTTCTTTGGTCCAAGATTTTTTCCTCCTGCGACACCTTCAGCCCTGATAACTCATGCTGTAAACGTTGCCGGGGAGGATAAAATCCTTTACGGTGGTGAAGGAGTTACTCCTAAAGATGTTCTGGATGCAGATATCACTGATGAAGCAAAAATAAAGATACTCGGTATGAATGCCGTAAAGTTGCTTGGTTTGCAGGGGATAGCAAGTGGAGGAAATGATAAAAAAAATGGGACATTTCTCGAACTGTGAAGCTGTACTTCGTGGAAGAGAAGTGTCCCATTTCCGCTTACTGAGAAGTGTCGCCATTCCCTTATACATCAACCCTGCATATACTTGTAATAAAAAATGGCAAGCTGGGTTCTGTCCCTAAGCCCCAGTTTATCCAGGATGATGCTTATGTAATTGCGCACTGTCCCTTCGCTGAGATAAAGCTTTTCTGAAATCTCCCTGTTTGACAGTCCGTTGGCGACTTCCGTGATTATTTCAATCTCCCTTTCGCTTAATTCAAAAATGCTTTGGTCTGGATTGCCGACAGCGATTCTGCTTACTATGCTTTTGTTATTACCAATATTTAGGGTAGGGATTTTTTCGACGATATCATCGCCAAATACCCTTTGGCCCATGTACACTGCTTTGACAGAAGGTATGATGCTTTCAAAGTTTTGCTTCAAGATGTAACCTTTTGCGCCTATCTGGAGGGCCCTCACAATATATTCATTGTCTGAAAAGGTGGTCAGAAACAGGATCTTTGCATCCTTATCTTTCGCAAGTATCATTTCCGCAGCATCTATTCCTGACATGCCGTCCATCCTGATATCCATCAGCAAAACGTCAGGCTTAAGCTCAGCATACAGTTCCACCGCCTGTTGGCCGCTGTTTCCCATACCCACAACTTCTATCTCTTTGTCAGACTCCAGTATTGTCTTAAGAGAGACTGAAACAAGCCTGTCATCATCCACCACCAAAACTCTCAATCTTCAATCCTCCCTTTGGGAACAGAGATGAATATCTGAAAACCGTTTTCTGTAGATATATTGATGTTTCCGCCCAATGACTCAACCCTGTCTGCCATGTTCCTGATTCCCATACCTTCATCCGTGCTGTAACTTTTTACTTTGCCGTTATCCCTTATGATAAGCTGGTACAGCCCGGGATGCTCCCTGAATATTATGCTGGCATGGGTGGCATTGGAATGCTTTATTATATTGGCCAGAGCTTCCTTCACAATGAAAATAAAGGTGTACTTCAATTTTTTGCCGGGATTGCTTTCTATGTTATAATCATAGGTTATTTCACAGAAGTTGAATTGTTTCACAAGGTTCCTTATCTCTGCGTTAAGGTCTATAGATTCGTCATACAGCTCGTGTACGCTGGTTCTTATATTGTTCATGGCCTGGGTCAGTGTACTGTTCAGCACCTGGAGATTTTCCCTGATATTTTCCTCTTTGCAGATGGTAAGCAGTGCGCCTACCTGTAGAATTGCGCTTGACAGCAAATGTCCCACTCCGTCGTGAATCTCTCTTGCTATGCGGTTGCGTTCGTTAAGGGTTGCCAGGTTCAGCATGTAATCCTGTTTCTCAAGGATTTCGGTGTTTTGCTTCTTCAGCTTTATTGTCATTTCTCTGGCTGAATGGCTGAGGCTGTTATACCGGTCCAGTAGTCTAATCATTGATTGGGTACGATACCTGATGAACATGGAGAAAGACAACATTATGATTATCACTGCGCTTATAAGTAACGAAGAGGTCCTGAAAAAACATAACAGCGGGATTACGGCCAGGAGGTTGACAAGCTCATATTTGGAGAATATCATATCGTAAGCGATCAGGGGCATGAAAAATATCAAATGCGGTGCAAAACAGGATAAGACAGAGAAACCGACAGTCAATGCCGTTCTTATCCTGTTATCGTCGAAATAGCTCAGAAACCCGCTGAATATCACGCTTATGAGCGCAGTTACCACACTTGCATCCAGCTCATTCTGACAAAGATAGAAGGCAATACAGCAAATAAATACTATGGATTTGTCCACCAGGTAAGCAGTATATAACATGATGGCTGTCCCTCGTCTAAAACCCTGTCTTTCTGAAGCATTTTCCACTGCCATATTCCTTGATACATCCGTGACATATTCATGAAGCATACACAGAATTAATGGATGTTTTCCTGTATGGGCTGCCATTTCGTTTTCCTGTATGTGCTATCATTTTTTATATTATCATTTCTTTGAGTCAACCACAATCAATATAAATGTCGGAGTTGCAGCATTTCTTGCCGGAAAGGGCTGCTGTATGGACTGATAAAAGTCATCTGGCTTATATATCAAAATGACATTTGTCACCTGATAAAGTGATGTGCGGCACTTATAAAGGAAACCATTAACGCTTATCATTAATTTATAAAGATAGCACCAAGTGATGTTGTCGGAGGTTGATTGCAATGATAATAAATGCCAGAAACCTGGTAAAGCGATACGGAGATCTTGTGGCTTTAGATCACCTGTCCTTCTCTGTAAAAGAGGGAGAAATATTTGGGTTGCTGGGACCCAACGGCTCAGGCAAAACCACTGCCATTAACTGTATTCTTTCCCTGCTGAAGTATGACAACGGAGAAGTTGAGATCTTCGGTGAGACCATGACGCCTGATGCATACCACATAAAGCGCAACATTGGAATAGTCATGCAGAATGTAGCTGTATATAACGAATTGACTGTATATGAAAATATTGATTATTTTTGCGGGCTTTATGTGAGAGATAAAAACCTGAAAAAGAGACTCGTGGATGAAGCTGTTGAATTTGTCGGACTGAATGAATTCACCAGGTTCTACCCAAAAAAACTAAGCGGTGGCCTGCTCAGAAGGCTTAACATAGCATGCGGGTTCGCACACAGGCCTAAGCTGATCATTATGGATGAGCCTACCGTTGCCATAGACCCCCAGAGCAGGAACAGGATCCTGGAAGGCATACTGGAGCTTAACAGAGAAGGGGCAACAATAATCTATACTTCACATTACATGGAAGAGGTTGAGAAAATTTGCAGCAGGATAATGATACTCGATAAAGGAAAGGCTATTGCCACCGGAACGAAAGATGAGCTTAAGGCAATGATAACATTGGGGGAGAAAATAACTGTCGAATCCTACGGTGTAACAGAGGAGCAGCTTAAGAGAATGAGGAGCCTGCCCAATATTGTTTCTGTTGATTACAGGGATCAGGTTCTGGAGGTTAAATCCGGCAAGGGCAAAAATAATCTTGAAACCGTTCTGGATTTCATCAAAAAAGAGGGGATTCAGTTTGGCAAAATATACTGCGAACTGCCCACCCTTAACGATGTCTTCCTGGAACTTACGGGTAAGGAATTGAGAGACTAGGGGGGATGATAATGTTTGCTCATGTATTCAAGTACAGGTTCAAATGCCTTCTCAGGGACAGATGGAGTGTTTTCTGGACCCTGGTCTTCCCTTTGCTTCTGGCTACGTTTTTCTACATGGCATTTTCAAACATTGATAAATCTGAGATATTTGAGCCAATAAACATAGCAGTTGTGGATGATGAACAGTACCGGAATGATCAGGCTTTCAGAGAGGCTTTAAGCCAGGCTTCTGCAGGCGATGACAGGCTGTTTGACCTCACTGTTGCTTCAGAAGCTGAGGCGGACAGACTTCTTGATGAAAACCTTATTGACGGGTATATATTGGTCCGGTCTCCCATGAAACTTGTGGTCAGAAATTCTGGACTAAAGCAAAGCATTATCAAGAGCTTCATTGACAATTACGTGCAGACCGTGTCTGCTGTCAAAGCAATTTTGAAAGAGGACCCCGCAGCACAGGAGGGATTAATCAGGGATTTGGCAAACCGTGTGAAGTATGTCAGAGAAGTCTCTGCTACCAGTGCTGAGCCGGACAATATCCTTCTCTATTTTTATTCGCTGATCGCCATGTCATGTTTATATGGCAGCCTGATGGGAAGCCGTGAGGTAACCGATATCCAGGCTGACATTTCGCCCGTGGCGTCAAGGGTCAATGCGGCCCCGGTGCATAAGCTGAAGCTGTTTATATGTAACATCAGCGCAGCCTTTGTGATACACTTTTCTGAAATGCTGGTGCTGCTGGCATACTTAATGTTTGTACTCAGGATTGATTTCGGGCCAAGGACAGGATTTGTGGTCCTGACAACGTTTCTCGGTTCGGCTGCAGGGCTCTCATTTGGCGCATTTGTAAGTGCCCTGGGAAAGAAATCTGAGGGAATCAAAATAGCTGTGATAATCGGTGTTACCATGCTTTGTTCCTTCCTGTCGGGCATGATGTACCAGGATATGAAATACATCATTGCGCAGAAAGTGCCTGTTTTGTCTTTCCTTAATCCAGTAAATTTGCTTACGGATGCGTTTTACAGCCTTTACTACTATGACTCCCTGTCAAGATATGCATTTAATGCAGCGGCTTTGCTGGCCCTTACTTTAATATTCTGCTCATCAGTATATCTCATAATAAGGAGGCGGGAATATGCAAGTCTTTAAACTGTATATGAAAATAATCAGGAGAAACATACCCATCATGCTTGTTTATGTAATCACTTTCCTGGTAGTTGCCCTTATAATGTCCTCCTCCATGGTAAAAGAGCAGAAGAAAGTGGCTTCATTTGAACGTACCAAAAGCAAAGTTGCCTTTATAGCCGAGGAAAACAGTCCGCTGATAGATGGATTCAGAGAGGAACTGGGTAAAATTGCAAATTTTATTGAGTTGCCTGACGAAACCGAAGCATTGCAGGATGCCCTTTATTTCAGGAAAGTGTCTTACATCCTCCGCATACCCAAAGGATTTACAGAGGGCTTTATGAAGGGGGAAAACGTGCAGATGGAAAAAACCGTTGTGCCGGACTCTTTCAGCAATGCGTATATAGACCTGTGCATTGACAAGTATTTTAACACTGCAAGGCTCTATATTAACCAAATGAAAGGTATTACCCAGGAATCACTGGTTCAGAGTCTGAGACTGGATCTGTCCGAAAGCGCATCTGTAGAAGTGAAAACCTATGGTGATGAACCGGCAGACTACAGGTACGGCAATTATTTCTTTAACTATCTGTCATACTCGCTTTTTGCAGTTATTATTCAGGGCATGGGAGTTTTGATGCTTGTGTTCAACAACCAGGATTTGAAAAGAAGAAATACCTGTTCTCCCGTGAGCATAAACAGCATAAATTTACAGTTCCTGCTTGCCAATTTGGTTTTTACAATCTCTTCATGGCTGATAATGGTCATATTTACCATCTGCTGTTCCAGCGTCAGCTTCCTGATCGGAAACCTGGTAAGGGGGTATGAAGCGATATCAGCCATAAGCAACGTAGTGACCATTGGCCCCTGTTTTATAAGTGGAGCTTTTGTGCCTCAGGAGCTGCTTGGAGAATCAGTCCTCAGGATTGCAAGCTTTACGCCAACCTACTGGTATGTCAAAGCAAACAACCAGATTGCTCAGCTTACAAGGTTCGGTTTGCTGGCATTCTTTGCAGTTTCCCTGGTTGTAGTAAAGAAAAGAAGGTTTGAATGATGGCACTGGTATTTGAAATTTGGCTACAAGTGGTATAATTATAGGCAGGGAAATGTTGCTGTTAAATTGATTTTACATGTTGTACGAGCTATCAGGAAATGATATGCTACGGAATAACATTGGAGCAAGCCTTAGAGACTGTTATTCCTGTATATCATTTCCTCCATTCTATACTTGCACAACAAGTTAAGTTATAAAAAGTACATATGAAGGAAGGAGCAACCATGGATAAAGTAAAGCCAACCCGTGAAGATGCATTTAATCTGCTCAAGGAATATAACAAAAGCGAAAGCCTGATAAAGCATGCCATTGCGGTAGAAGCCGCCATGCGCCACTTCGCAGAGCTGTTTGGCGAAGATCCTGAGAAGTGGGGCATAATTGGCCTGGTGCACGACCTGGACTATGAAATGTATCCGGAGGAACACTGTAAAAGAGTAAGGAAAATTTTGGAAGAAAGGAACTGGCCTGAGGAGTACATCCATGCAGTTGAAAGCCATGGATGGAAGCTTTGCACCGATGTTGAACCTGTTGAAAGAATGGAGAAGGTTCTGTATACAATAGATGAACTGACAGGACTGATAACTGCTACCGCACTGGTAAGACCTGACAAAAGCATAATGGAACTTGAGACCAAGTCGGTAAAGAAGAAATGGAAGCAGAAGGGATTTGCTGCAGGAGCCAACAGGGAAGTTATAGAAGAAGGCGCTAAAATGCTCGGCATGGAGCTTGACGATGTGATACGGGAAACTATCAACGGCATGCGGAGTGTAGCCGACCAGCTTGGCCTGGCAGGGGTATCAGGAGACTAACAAGAGTGCACGGGTACTTTTTCTGTTGTGCTGGTTAATATGTAACCAGCATTTTTTATGTTCTGTAAAGAAGCACTTTTATGCGAATACGAGAGTTTTTTACTAAAAAACGGCATTTTCGGTTTGTATGAAAAACGATTTTTTTGGTATATCACGCATCTCAATGTTTCTTTTCTTTGATATGCATGCAGCATTTGTTGGTGTTAATACTCCAATGACAGTTACATTCACTATTGATAATATTCAGCATAAAGCTATATAATGAGCTTATCGAATGGGATATGAATGGGATTTAAGCAAATCATATCATAGGGAGGGACAGGTATGCTTCCCAGAGTCAATTTCTTCGGAACGCAGGTTACCCGGCTGGTTCTTGGTGACAACCCTTTTACGGGACACTCCTATATACCTGAGATCCACAGCGGCGATGAGATGATGGATTACTACACGGCGGATAATTGCGTAAAAGCATTATTCGAGGCTGAGAATAACGGGATAAATACATACATAGCCCTTGCGGATCCGTTTATTTTGCGCGTATTGCGCCAGTACCGGAACGAAGGAGGGAAGATGAGAATAATCTTCCAGACTTATCCCGCAATAGACCTGGAGGTCAACCTTCGTATGATGCTGAAATATGAGCCTATAGCCATATATCATCAGGGAGGGACGGCTGACTATATGTGCGAGACCGGTCAGGTGGATCTGCTGCGAAAACGGTTAAAGCTTATAAAGGATACGGGAGTTCCTGCAGGATTGGGAACCCATGTGCCCGAGACGGTTTTGCGGGCGGAAGATGAGGAGTGGGGAGCAGATTTTTACATGACCTGTCTCTATAATGCCCGAAAAACACAGCGCGGACAGCAGAGCGGTTTTATCACCGGAAAGCCCAAATACCTTGTATTCTATCCTGAGGACAGGTTTCTGATGTTTGATGTTATCAGGAAAGTGCAAAAACCTTGCATTGCGTTTAAGCTTTTTGCAGGCGGGCAAATATTTAACGGTAAGGCACCTGAAGAGATGCCCAATGTGGTTGAGGCTGTTTTGAGGGAGACATACGAAAACATCAAGCCTTATGATTTTGCCTGCATAGGCGTGTTTCAGAAATACAAAAATCAGATTGGGGAAAATGCAGGTATCGCCAGAAAGATCCTCGGCAAGGCTTGAAATATACCCTTATTGAATGATCCCCCTTATTATTCTGAGATGAAATACTCCCCTGTTATTTGAAATAGAATTCCTTATTAATTGAAATGATTATTCTTTTGTTAATTGAAAATGAATATTCTCTCATTAAATAAGAGGAAATGTTACGCCAGACCTTATAGAGATAAGAGCGCCAAATCATATAAAGATAAGAGGAGACAATGAAATGCGGCTTTTGCTGGTGGAGGACGACAAAACAATTGCCCTGGGTCTTGAATATTCGTTGACACAGGATGGGTTTGATGTAACGGTATGTTACAGCGCTTCTTCAGCCATTGAAAAGATATCAACTGAAGATTTTGACATTGCACTTCTGGACATTGCACTGCCGGACGGAAACGGGTACGATATTTGCCGTAAGATAAAGGAGAAAAGTGACATACCCATAATATTTCTAACCGCCCGGGACGATGAAGGCAGCGTGGTCATGGGCCTTGATATTGGTGCTGATGATTATATCACCAAACCTTTCAGAATCAGGGAGCTTCAGTCCCGTATACGCAGTGTTCTCAGAAGATCCCGTAAGACTTCCGGAGGAGATACTGTTGTAAACTATGGAAATGTAGCCGTGAATATTACCCAGGGAAAAGTAACCAAGAACGGCAGGGATGTTTTTCTTACAGCGCTGGAGTACAGGCTTTTGCTTACCCTGATTAACAATGAGGGACGCATACTAACCAGAAATCAGCTTCTTGAGAGCATTTGGGATGTGTCTGGAGACTTTGTCAATGACAACACCCTTACGGTTTACATAAAAAGACTGCGCGAAAAGATAGAGGATGACCCCCAGAACCCAACCATAATAAAAACCGTGAGGGGATTGGGATATCAAATCAGCAGTAAATGAGGAAATGTTATGAAGTTCTTTCGGAACAGGGAAATACAGGTTTTAACCATAGTGCTGGTTTTTTTGTGTGCTGCTTTGATTTCAGGTGGCTTTATGATAAGCTTCCCGACGGGGGTTTTTGTGTCTGTAACCGCTTTCATGCTGTGTCTGACATTTTTCCTTTTCACCCTTCAGCGTTACAGGCAGATTGATAAGCTGTCCGGGTATTTGAGGAGAATAAGCAACGGGGAATATTCACTGGATGTCCGTGACAACGTGGAAGGCGAACTGAGCATCCTGAAGAACGAAATCTACAAGGTCACGTCCATGCTGTCGGAATATAACCAACAGCTGAAGAGAGAAAAACTCCTTCTTGCAGATCATATGGCCGACATATCCCACCAGCTTAAAACTCCTCTTACTTCCATGATGGTGATGGTGGACCTTTTGCGCAACAAGAGCCTGCCTGAAGAAAAGAGGGAGGAATTTACATCCAGAATATACGCACAACTGGAGAGGATAGAATGGCTGGTTTCCTCCCTGCTCAAGATGTCCAGGCTGGATGCAGGAGTTGAGGAAATGAAAATGCGTGAAGTTCCTGCCGGAGTTCTTTTGGAAAAGGCTCTGAAACCTCTTTTGATTTCCATGGAGCTTAAGGACATAGCATATTCCGTGAAGGGAGGGGAACACAAAATAAGATGCGACCTGAACTGGACCGCCGAGGCTTTGATCAATATATTGAAGAACTGCATGGAACACACTCCCAAAGGGGGAAGAATAGATATACTTGTTCAGGACAACCCTCTTTATTCTGAGATTCAGATATCTGACAGCGGAGAAGGAATAAGCAAAAAGGACCTGCCCCATATCTTTACGCGCTTCTACAAAGGGGAAAACTCTTCACCTGACAGCGTGGGTATAGGCCTTGCCATGTCAAAGAGCATCATGCAAAGACAGTTGGGTGATATAACGGTGAAAAGCAGACCGGGCGAGGGAAGTACGTTCTTTGTAAGGTTGTACAAATCAGTATTATAAGACGCAGGAGCACTTCTCTGCAAACAGCATGGTGGCACTTTTCAGACTGCTTTGTGACGGAATTGTCACCGAAATTGTCACCGAATAGTCACCTGTATTCAGTAAAATTACCGCAGTAGCAAATATTCTGGAGGTGTGTTATGACTATACTGCGAGTGGAAAACCTGACAAAAATATACGGCAAAGGAGAGACGGCAGTTACTGCGGTAGACAATGTTTCTTTTTCGGTTGAAAAGGGTGAATTTGTGGCAGTGGTAGGTCCGTCGGGTTCCGGAAAGTCGACGCTTCTGCACCTGTTGGGCGGAGTGGACGTGCCCACGTCAGGAAAGGTTTATATAGACGGAACGGACATTTACAGCCTGGACCGGTCAAGGCTTGCAATTTTCAGACGCAGGCAGATCGGGCTCATTTACCAGTTCTACAATCTTATCCCGGTACTCAATGTGGAGGAAAACATCATGCTGCCACTTCTGCTGGACGGCAGGAAAGAAGATAAGGGTAAGCTGAAAGAGCTTCTTGTGACCCTGGGTCTTGAGGACAGGGCGCATCATCTGCCCAATCAGCTGTCGGGAGGACAGCAGCAGAGGACATCAATCGGCAGAGCCCTAATAAACAATCCTGCCCTGGTGCTTGCCGATGAGCCTACCGGAAACCTGGACAGCAGGAACGGAGAAGAGATTATCTCGTTACTTAAAATGTACAATCAGAAATACAAACAGACTCTGATCCTGGTCACCCACGATGAAAAAATAGCACTTCAGGCGGACAGGATTATCAGCATTGAGGACGGAAAGATCGCAAAAGATGAGGTGATCAGGAAATGAATGTAATACACAAGGTAACCTTGGAATGGATGAAAAAGAACAGGACGCGCACCCTGGTCACCATTATCGGGATAATTTTGTCCGCCTCAATGATCACCGCCGTAACTACTTTGATCTCAAGCGTGCAGAACTATGTCATCAATGTGACCATTGCATCCGAAGGAAACTGGCATGGATTACTTCAGGGAGTAAATCCTAAGGACGCAAGCACTTTTATGAACATGGATGAGATTGAAAACAGCGCTCTTGTAAAAAGCGGCGGATATGCCGTACTGGAGGGCAGTAAAAATGAATATAAACCGTATTTGTATATTATGGAGATGAACCAGGAAGCCTTTAACGTTCTTCCGGTGTACCTGGTAAGCGGAAGGCTGCCTGAAAATGAAAATGAGGTTCTTGTCTCGGAGCATATAATTTCAAACGGCGGCGTCCGGTATGAAGAGGGAGACGTTTTGATCCTGGATACGGGCAGGCGTGTTGCCGACGACGGAATCATACTGGGGCAAAGGAGCAGTTATTCCGGTAAAGAAAACGGGATTTCTGAGAGAATTGAAGTTACGGAGACAAAGACATTTACCGTTGTGGGGATATGCCGCAGACTTTCAAACGCATTGGAGCCTTACACTGCCCCGGGATATACAATTATCACCATGATGAACGAAAGCAGGCTGACCGATTCGGACAGGCTGGACGTATATTTCACGGTCAGGAATCCTGCAAAAATATTCCATTTAGGTGACAAACTTAAAGGTATTTCATTCAGCGGCATTGAATATAACGACGAGCTTTTGAGGTTTATGGAAATCAGTGATAATGACACCTTCAATTTCATTTTATACAATCTCGGGGCCATACTGATTCTTCTGATCATGGCCGGTTCCGTGTTACTGATATATAACTCATTCTCCATTTCGGTAAGTGAACGGAAAAGACAGTTCGGGCTGCTTTCCAGTGTCGGAGCGACACCTAAGCAGCTGAGACACTCGGTGCTTTTTGAGGCTACCGTGCTTGGAGCGGTGGGAATACCCCTGGGAGTGCTTTCGGGTATCCTTGGCATAGGTATTACCCTCTGCTTTATCGACGATCTTCTGGCCAAAATGCTGACCACGTATGTTCCTGTACCGCTTACGCTGTCGGTATCGGTTCTTTCGGTTGTGATTGCCGTGGTGGTTGCGTATATCACCATCCTGATATCAGCGTGGATACCTGCAAGGCGTGCTACCAGGATATCAGCCCTGGATGCGATAAGGCAGACCACCGATATAAAGCTGACAGCAAAGCAGGTAAAGACTTCAGGGCTCGCCCGGAAGATGTTTGGAATTGAAGGGGACATTGCCTTAAAAAATATGAAAAGGAACAGAAAGAGGTACAGGAGCACCGTTTTGTCCTTATTCATGAGCATAGTGTTGTTTATTTCAGCTACTGCTTTTACCATGTATATTAAGGACAGTGTCATGAGCGTGTATGAAGATGAAAAATACGATCTTGCTTATAACACAGCGCAGAGAGGGGACCTGGGTGACGCGGCTATAAATGCCTACAGGGAAATTCTTGCTCTGAACAGTGTGGAACTGGGTTCCATCGTCAGAAGAGAAAACGGGCATATCAACCTTTCAAAAGGTCAGGTAAGTGAAGCGTTTTATAAAGAATTTACAGAAAAGGGATTTATAAAGGATGGTGAAGATATTTCAACCTGGATGGAAATATATGCCGTGGATCATGACACCTTTGTAAGATATGTGAGGGAACTGGGACTTGATTTAGATGAGAATTCAGGTGATGGCCGGTTTACAGGGATTGTTGTGGACAACCTTCGTTTTTATGATCCTACGGTGAAGAAACTCAGGAATATCAGTGTTTTTGAGGGAAAGAATCCGGAAGTGCTTTCCGTCCAGTATGAAGTGCCTTCTGTCCAGTATTCAAACCAAGGATATCAAACCGTGAGTGTGGACATCCGGGTGGCGGCTGTTGCAAACAAAGCTCCTTTCGGGATAATGGACTATGTCAGGGGATACGGTTTGATGCTGATAGTGGATGACAATATCAGGAAAGATGCTTTTCCGGGAGGTTTCGAAAGCGGGCCCGCCTACATGTATTTTTCATCGGATGATCCCTTCCGCGCCCAGAAGGAAATGGAGAAAATCCTTATCGAAGAAGGGCTTGGACAGACAGGTTACCTGATCAATATTGCCGAGAAATTGCAGCTGAACAGAAATTTCTTAACAATCATTTCGGTATTTTCCTACGGGTTTATCGTTCTTATTTCGCTGATAACGACGGCCAATATATTTAACACCATTTCCACCAACGTAAACTTAAGGAGGCGCGAGTTTGCCATGCTTAAATCGGTGGGAATGACCGACGAAAGCTTTAGAAGGATGATCAATTACGAGTGCATATTCTACGGCCTGAAAGCTTTGGTATATGGAATTCCCGTGTCGGTATTCATCACCTATCTGATCTACTCCAGCGTGGCAGAAGGCATAGACATGGGATTCAAGCTGCCGGTGCATGGAATTTTAATCAGCGTATTGAGTGTTTTCAGCATAGTATTTGCCAGCATGGTGTATTCCATGAGCAAGATAAGAAAAGAGAACATACTCGAGGTCCTGGTCAATGAAAACCTGTAGAAGCAAATGGTTCATCTGCGGATTCAAAAGCATCCGTGATCTTAAAAAATCAAAATGTCTGAGTTTTTAAAATTTCAAATATGCATGAGATTTTAAAAAACTTCAATAGTGTCTGAGATTTTTGAAAAACTTCAATAGTGCCTGAGATTTCAAAAAATGATATGCTGAGAAAAAGATGCTTCGTGAAAAAAGGAGGTTTTTGGTGTGTCTGAGGGCTGGAGGCTGGAAGTGAAGAAAACATCCGGGCATGTTTATTTTGAAGGAAGAGACGTTTTTGTGATCTCTTCCTTCAAGGCATTGCTAAAAGGAGAAGACGGGGATACTTTGTGCATCGATGGTGAAAAGTGGGAATACTTGGGTTCTTCGGCAGAGGACCATGTGAAAATGCCGGAAGGCAGTAATGCGTCATGCATGCGGGATGTTTACGGTTATGGTTCTTTCAGGCTGCATAGAGAAGTTGTATTCAGCCGGGAGGACATGAGCAGGTTCTATACAAGGCTGATATTTGAGAACGCAGGCACGACACCTGTCAGTCTTCTGAGGCTTGTACCCTTTTACGTAAGAGGTGAGGAAAACCTGAAAATAGGTTCCGGGGGGTATAAGGACTGGTCGATATTCCGTCATGGCAGGCATAAAAACGATTTGCCTTCCGTCTGCATCGCAGGTGAATTCAATGATGCTTACAGGGATTGTTTTTCCGGCCTGTCGGAATCAGGTAGGAGCATCGTTGCTGAGGACGGAACCCTGCCTCTGGAAATGATAAGCGACCAGCTGACGGTAATCAGGGGAGACAGGGGAAAAGGACCGGGTACTATGCTCCTGGGATTTGTGAGCGGAAAGGATCAGCTTGTAAACTGTATAATAAGGATGGATGATTCCCGTAAAAAGCTGGTTGAACTGGAAGCAAACTGTCTTCTGGACGGTATTATGGTTGACCCCGGGGAAAAGATAGCCGGAGAATGGCTGAAGGTGGACGCATGTGAAGATCCCTTTAAGTCTGTTGAAGAATATGTGAAAGATAAGATATTTATTGCTGAAAGCCTATGGCCTGACCCGAAAGCCGTAGCCATTACGGAAGATGGGCAGGACAGCAGCACATGTAAAGCAGATGAAGACAGATTGGAGAGAGTGACCAGGCGCCCGTCTGTTTATTGCACCTGGTATTACTATGGTCCCACCGTCAGCCAGGAGGACGTGGAGGAAAACCTGGAAGCCATAAGAAACCGAAATGTCATATGCGATGTGTTCCTCATAGACGACGGATGGGAGAAAATGGCAGGAGAATGGGAACCAAATGAAAAATTTCCAAAGGGCATGAAACATGTCGCTGATTCAATAAGGGAAAAAGGAATGATTCCTGGTATTTGGACATGTCCTTTTATTGTTGACCCTGAATGCGACATTCTCCGCCTTCATCCTGAATGGATACTGAGGGATAAGGACGGTAAACCTGAAAGATTTTATATGAACGGGATAAATTTCTATGTGCTGGATACCACCAATCCCGAAGTTTTGAAATGGATAGAGGATCTGTACAGGAAGCTGGTATATGAATGGGGATTTACATATCATAAGCTGGATTTTATACGTGCGGTGGCCTTAAATCCTGATGTGGCATATTACGATAAAAAGGCAACCAGGGCGCAGGCCTATCGGATGGGGTTTGAAGCCGTAAGAAGAGGTGCAGGGGAACAAGCCTATATATGCGTATGCGGAGGGCTGTATGATGCGACTTTGGGGATTGCCGACGGCCAGAGAACAGGTTCGGATGTAAGGAGCACATGGCCGAAACCGGAAGCGGGTGAGGAGATTTCTGCTCCCAAAACCGTTAAGCAAAACATACTTCGCTACTGGATGAACGACTTATGGGACAACGATCCTGATGCCCTCATGGTAAGGCGGAACGATACACCTTTCAGAAATCTGGATTTGTCATTGGGATTGCTTAATGACAACCAGGCCAAAACCCTTGCTTTGAACCAGTATTGGGGAGGAGGCCAGGTATGCTTTACGGAACCTATGAAAGAAATAGATGACGACAGGCTGGGACTTTTGAGGCACATAATACCTTCGGCAGGAAATGCAGCCGTGCCCAGGGATATGTTTGAAGGCAAAAGGCTGCCTTCCATAATGGATACCGCCGTAGTGCCCAATGCAGCCGGAATGCTGCCCTGGCACACGGTCTCCGTTGTTAATTGGAGAGAACAGGAACAGCAAATGGATTTTATTCTTGATGAGTATTATCTGGGGAGTTTTGCCAGGGAGCATAAGGAATACGTCGTCTCTGAATTTTATACGGGACGGATTTGGGAAAGGGTAACTTATGGCACCAAAATAAGTCTGGGAAGCGTAAAGCCTCATTCGGCCGTGCATCTGAGGGTTGCACCGGAGAACAGCTCAACTCCGGTTCTGGTATACACAAACGGTCACTTTTCCATGGGAGCCACCGAAATTTCCACATGGGACTATCATGATGGAAGGCTCAGGGTAGGAATCAATTGGAAGTGGCAATACCCTCTTGAGCTTAAGATAAAGTTTTCGGGTACTTTGAGACTTGCGGAAGTTTTGGGCGAAAATCCAGGGATAAACGCTTATACCCGGAGAGGCATTACAACGGTTGTGATTCCATCGTGCTTTGTGGGAGTGATAGAGCTATTGAACGAATAGAGATAAGGGCTTACCTGTTGTGCTGGTTAACAGGAAATGTTATACTGCGGAATAACATTTGAGAAAATCCTAAATACAGGTCTGGCGATTGTTATTTCCGTATATCATTTTTTTCTCACTGGCACAACAGGTTATTGCCGGTCCAATATGTGAACCAAACGAAACCGACACGTTGTGATTTCATTGATGGAACAGGCATGCTTTAGCCTTGCCTGAAAAACGTTGGCTGTGAACGCAGGAACTTTTCAAATCTCTTAATATTGTCCTTTTTTCCAACTACAACTATGATGTCGTTTTCGTGAAGCATAAGCTCCGGTGTAATTTCACTTACAGTATTCTCGCCACGCTGCAGTGCGATTATATTAAGACCGAATCTTTTTCTGAGGTCAGCCTGTACAACCGTCTGTCCTTCCAATTTTTTTGTCAGTTTCAGCTCCGATATGGTTATATCATCGCCTAATACCCTGTAATCCAGTATTCTTGATGATGTCAGCCTGTTTGCCAGCCTGACCGCCATGTCGTGTTCAGGGTAGACAACCTCTGCGCCTATTTTTTCCAATACCTTTCCCTGTTCAAAACTTATAGCTTTTGCGATGACTCTGGGTATGCCCATGCTGATCAGATTAAGCGTTGTAAGTATGCTGACATCAACCTTTTCCCCTATGCAGACAATGGCGGTTTCACAGTTCTGGATTCCTGTCTGTTCCAGGTTTTCCCTGCTCAGATCCTCAACCACAAATGCATTTTCTGTCAGGTTCCTGATCTGCTTTATCTTATTTTCATTGCTGTCAATTACCAGAACTTCCTTTCCCGCTTCCGCAAGCGTGGTAGCCAGTGCAAAGCCGAATCGTCCCAATCCGATTACTCCAAATTCAATTGCCGATTTGTTATTTCTCATAAAATCGCTCCTATCCTATGGCCATTCTTTCTTCTGAGTACCTTACGCTTGACTTTGACTTGTTGATCCAGACTGATGCCATGGTAAGCGGACCCAGGCGGCCTATAAACATTGTCAGAATTATGATTATTTTACCCGGAATGCTTAAATCAGGAGTGATGCCCGTTGCCCATCCTACGGTGGTAAAAGCAGCCACCGTTTCAATTAAAAGGTCTACAAGATCCAAATCGGGTTCCAGGATACTCAGCAGTATTATGTCGATGCAAATGAGACCTATGGAAAGAAAAGTGATGACAAACGCCTTTTCAATTGTTTCTTCCGGTATCTTTCTCTTAAAAGCCATGCACTGTTTGTTGGTTGAGATACTGTAAATACTTTTGGCCAAAGTAAAAGCAGTTGTGGTTTTAATTCCTCCTCCGGTAGAGCCAGGTGAAGCACCTATAAACATTAATATCATGAGGATAAATAATCCTGCTTTGCTCAGTGATTTTAAAGGATTTATGTTAAAACCTGCCGTTCTTGCCGATGTACTGTAAAAAATGCTTCGGTCCATGTAATTTTTTCAGTGAACTTCAGTACTATGGTCCCTGTTGCAAGCAAAATCAAGGTCATCGTGACCACCACTTTGGAATGCAGGGTAAGCTTTTTAAAAGAGCGCTTGAACAGGAGTTCCTTGATTACCGGAAGCCCCAATCCTCCTGAAATTATCAATCCGCATGTTGTCAAGTTAAAGAGGATGTTATCCAGATAGTGAACCGGATTATTGAGCCGTCCAAAAATATAAAATCCTGAATTGTTGAAAGAGGATATAGAGTGAAAAATGCTTATGCCCAATGCCCGCAAAGGAGGATAATCCCTGATGAATACCGGAAAACACAGAACAGCGCCGATGATTTCAAAACATAATGTCATAAAAAGAACAGATTTTATGATCCGGACAATTCCTTTCATGGAATCCAGGTTCAGAGCTTCCTTTACAACTGTTCGTTCCTTGTATGTCACCGTTTTACCGGTCAGGAGTATTATTCCAATCCCTATAGATGCAACACCCAGCCCGCCCGTCTGTATCAGCAATGCAACTATTGCCTGTCCCAGTGCACTGAAATTGCCGGCAATATCCACAACAGCCAGGCCTGTTACACAGACTGCACTGGCGGAAGTAAACAGCGCATCTATAACTGAGATTCCGGCTCCTTCTTTTAGTGCAAAAGGAAGCAACAGCAATATGGTTCCCAATATTATTACCAGAACAAACCCCAGTACAATAAAACAAGAAGGAGACATTCTTCCGGTTTTTTTCATTTAATGTCATCTCTGCTGTTTTTATTTGTATTCAGGAATATTATCACTTTTTTATCACAAACATCTGTTCCGGCTTTCAAATATTTATCTGCAGTTCCGGCTTTCAGATATTTATTTGCAGTTCTGAATTTAAATATCTGTCCGTAAAGGCTTAGTTCCAAAAGCAGAACAAATACACCGGCATGCGCCGGAGTTTTTTCAGAAATCCTCTTTTATGAGCTTTTCTATGGTATTCACATCATTATGGACGTCCAGAGGCCTTACGGCCGGACCTTCAATAATATCCCCTTCATATGTGAACCTGGAACCATGACAAGGGCAATCCCATGATTTTTCAGCCTGATTCCAGTTAAGCTCACATCCCATGTGGGTGCACGTTGTATTTACAACATGCAGTGTACCATTCTCATCTCTGTACGCTCCTGCTCTCCTGCCGTCTATTACAATTATTTTGGCTTCTCCCGGCTTTATGTCAGCATCACGTTCACCGGAAGAAAGCTTTCCTTTTATCAGGTTTTCGGCAACGTTAAGGTTTTCAACAACAAAGTTTTTCACCTGGGCTGATATTGTCTTCCGTGATGGACTGTAAGCGTCCTGCCAGGGACTGCTGCCTTTGATTATCAGGTCTCTCAGTATCATCGCCGCGGCTATGCTGTTGGTCATTCCCCATTTTCCGTAACCCGTGGCAACATACAAATTGGGGGTGTCCGATGTGAAATGGCCTACATACGGAAGATCATCCAGGGTCATACAGTCCTGCGTGGACCAGCGATATGGGATGTCTTCCAGGGTAAAAATGCCGTCGGCAAATTCAGCCAGTGCCAGGTAATGTTTTTCGGTATTATCGCTTTGCCCCGTTTTATGGTGTTCTCCGCCTATGATGATCAGCTCTCCGTCTTCTGCCATCTGATTGCGAAGGGAGCGCGCGGGATCTTCAGCTGAGATATACATTCCTCCGGGAAACTCTTCCTTTGCTCTTATTGCTATTACGTATGAACGCTCTGTATATATCCTGGCAAAATACATTCCCGGTTTGTTATAGAAGGGATAATGTGATGCTATAATCACCTTTTCAGCCGTTATCCTCTTTTTTCGGTTTGTGGTCAAAACATATTTTCCGTTTTCTTCTTCCAGATCTACAATCCTGCTTTGCTGGTAGATTTGGCAGCCATTTTGCACCAGTTTTTCAGCAAGGGGGATCAGAAACTTGCGGGGATGGAACTGAGCCTGACCGTCAAATCGGACAGCAGCTTTAATTGGTATTGGCAAAGGTATTTCTTCCACAAAGTGAGCCTTGATGCCCAGAGATGAAGCAGCAGTTGTTTCGTCGCTTATCTGCTCAACGTATTGGTTCTGTAAAGTATATATATATGCGGACTGGGGGACAAAGTCGCAGTCAATCCCGTTTTCCTGCGCTATCTTCTGGATGGTATGAATGGCGGTCTCATTTGCGTCGGCATATTGTTTTGCCAGTTCCTCGCTTATCGTGCTCTTTATTTTGTTATATATAAGTCCGTGTTGAGAAGTGATTTTTGCCGTCGTATGTCCTGTTGTTCCCTGCAGTATGCGGTCAGCTTCAATAATTGCGGTTTTTACTCCATGCCCGTTAAGCATGTATGCCGCAGCTATGCCGGTAATACCGCCTCCGATGATGGCCACATCAGCTTTTATATCCTCATTTAATACAGGATAATCAGGCTGGGGCGTGGAATCCATCCAGTAAGAAAGAGGAGGCTTTTCAAAACTTAAGAGGAGGCTTTTCAAAACTTATTTTTATTACTTCATTCATCTGCGATTCCTCCTTTTCACCTTTTGTTTGTATTTCTATGTATTCTTAATTTTTGTTATCTATCTTTTTATCCTTTGCTGTCTGCTTTCCTGTGCTTGTTATTTATTCTTGCTTGTATGGGGCAAATTATTCTTGAAGCAGACATTGCTTTGAAAACCGGTGTTTTTGAGCTGGGAGAAATTGCAGATGTAAGAATAATTTTTCATGCAAACAAATTTTTGCAAATCATATATTGACAAATAATTCACAAAGCTATTATAATATTAATAACAAGATTGTTAATTAATTAACAATTCCCCCTGGCAATTTATCCAGCACCAAAGTAATGCATGATAGTTTGTTAAATTTTTATCATTGTTAAAAGCATTAATGATTATGCAAGAGACA
>JAMNYG010000045.1 GCA_023622945.1 Bacillota bacterium
CTTATAATTCCTGAATGTTTCAAAATTTAACCTTTTGGTGGTAAAAAACAGAAATATATCGCATTTATTAATAAAGTAATCATTGAAAACATACATGAATAATGCTAAGCTTATAAAAATAAATGATTTCAGCAAAAACTTTCTAGTTTTATCAAACAAAAGGATGTCTGTTTAAAAAACTTTGTTTGAAACGTTTTATTATGCTGTTTTCCTGCAACAGGGGTGATCATATTGTCAAAGGTGCAAATAAAGCTTACATTTGGTGAAGAAGTGGCAAACGCTGTTACTCATGGCATCGCGTCTCTGCTGGTTCTTATCTCCATTCCTGCCGTGTCCATAAGTGCATATAAACGAGGCAGTATAATTGATGTGGCAGGAGTTACCGTCTTCTCCATATCCATATTCCTGATGTTCCTCATGTCTACCCTTTACCATATAATGGAGCCGGAGACAAAGCATAAGAACATCATGCGCATACTGGATCACATATTCATTTATGTGGCAATTGCTGGAACCTATACTCCGGTTGCCATCTCGGTCATAAGAGGCTGGCAGTCTGTTGTTATACTGGCTGTACAATGGGCTATGGTGCTGTTTGGTATTCTTTATAAATCTGTTTCCCGTCGCTCCATGCCAAAGGTATCCCTGGTGATATACATGGTGATGGGATGGACCATAGTAATTTTCATGCCCCTGTTTATAAGAAATGCAAATCCCCAGCTCTTCTGGCTTATTCTTGCCGGGGGTATCCTGTATTCCATAGGTGCCGTAATTTATGCAAAAAAAGGCTTCAAATATTTTCATATGGTATGGCATTTATTCGTATTCCTCGGGGCGTTGACCCACTATATCGGCATATGCTGGTTTTTGTATTAGCAAAACCCATCTTGCACGCATAGTACCGGTTTAGAGGGAATGACATGCCACGACTGCTGTTGCGGCATATCATTCCCTTCCATTCATTAATTCTGCTCCGATCCTTATATTCCCCTAAAACCAACCGTACCCATACGCTTACAACCATCCGTACTCATACGCTGTTTCATACATTGCAACAACATTTTCAGCGGGACCGACGGACTGTATATTATGGCATGGACCCAGTATATAGCCTCCGTCCTTGCCCAGGATATTTATGTTATCTATAACCTCCTGCCTTACTTCTTCAACGCTGCCAAACGGCAGGGTATACTGATTGTCCACTCCTCCGTGGAAAATAAGCTTGTCCCCGAAGTCCCTCTTCAGACCTTCACGTTCCATGCCCGGGCATCTCCACTGAATAGGATCCAGTATATCCACTCCCAACCCAATGAGGTCAGGAATAATTTTTCTTACCGCACCGTCGGTATGCCACTGCACATAGGCACCGGCCTGATGCATCAGATCGATCATTTTTTTGTGGTATGGAAAGAAGTATTTGCGTATATGCTCAGGAGAATAAAGAAGCCCTGTCTGGGAACCAAGATCTTCGGAAGAACTGCTGATGAGTATTTTTCCTCCGGCTTTGTCAAGTATCCGGTATGTGTATTCATAATAGAAGTTGAACAGCTTTTCCATGCAATATTCCACTATGTCAGGGTTGAGAATAAGATCCATAAAAGCCTGTTCTTCGCCCCTTAAATACTTATACCTTAAAAACGGCTCCCATCCTCCGCCTGAAAGCACGTATTCATCCTTCCCCTGAACATATTCGGGGATTTCAGAATAGTCAAACCAATCCACCGTAGGCCAGGTATAATTGGCTTCAATTTCTTCCACAGATTCATATTTCGCCAGAGGATGGCCTATACATTCGGGATAGACCCCTGTACCGTAATCCACATTTCGATATTGACATCCAAACATGTCATATCCTTCAGGAACAGGCGGCCCTACGTATTTTCCTCCTACATGTATTAAACGATCTATATGCAGTAGTGTAAGGGGATCCTGTCAGGTTTCTTCCTGGTGAGAACTGCCAGCATCCGTTCCCTTTGAGTCATGGTTTCCTTTCGGGGCATCGCTTTTCTCCTTTCTTCAGTAAAGGGTAGGTTAAGGACACACCTTTAATACGGATCAACAAGCCGTTTTAGTGTGCCCTTTGTATAATTAAATCGTATCAAAACCCAGGCTATGTGTACAGCAATTTGCTATCTGTACCTTTAAGAATTTATTATCTATACCTTCATCAATCTGTATCCTATACCTTTACCACCTGGTTGGTGCGGCTGGACTCGTGCATGGCCATGATAACCTTTATGTTATATGCAGCCGTTTCAATTGAATTGAAAGGCTTTTTGTTCTCCCTTATGCACTGGTTGAAATGGGCCTGCTTGCTAAGGGTGGAGTCGGCAACTCCCGGAACCTCTTCAGTGATAACATCTTCGCCGTTTCTGCACCCTAATGTTATGCTTTCCCGGCCTATATTAATGGCACCTGTGGTACCGAGTATACCCTTGTCACCACTGTTCAACGGGCAGGACCAGCTTGTGCCCAGCACTCCGATGCCACCTTTCTTAAACTTCAGTATAGCCCAGCAGTTATCGTCAGCGGTCACCCTGGGATCAGGATTTGTGTACTGGATGTTTGCATACACGGTATCTACTTCGCCACCAACCGATAACAGCCATTGCACTTCATGTGTCATGCACTCCAGCAGGTGTCCTCCGCCCCTGTTCCTGTCGGTTACCCATTCCTTGTGAGTACCTATTGCAGTGTTCAGTATAGTAGCATTATTCATGCGCTTATCCCATACAACAACCAGGTCTCCTATTTTACCTTCATGCAATGTACGGCGGGCAGTATCCTGAGCAGGATTGTACCCTACCACATATCCTACCTGGCACTTGACTCCCGCCTTATCAACTGCTTCCATCATTTCAACGCAGTCTTCGTAATTAAGAGCCAGAGGCTTTTCTACAAATATGTGCTTTCCAGCCTGTGCTGCAGCAATGGTCATTTCCTTGTGCAGATAAGGTGCAGTCAAAATGTATACTATATCTACATCGGTCTTCAGCAATTCCCTGTAATCTGTAAAAACTTTTGCTCCATGCCTTTGAGCCATTTCAGCAGCCGCATCTTCCCTGATATCACATACGGCGGTTATTTTGCAATCATCAAGTTTGGAGATCTCCCTTTCATGGTTTTGAGCAATGCCACCGGCACCGATTATACCTATTTTAAACATAAATCTTACCCCCGTTCGATATTTTCCCATTCATCAATAAATAATACTTCTGAGAGTTTTTTATTCATTGACAATTCATCAGTATCCTATACCTCTGAGAATCTTAATGGCGTTCTCCAGATGAGCATTGGTTCCGTCCTTGGATGCTATCTCAATGCACCCCGGCCCTTCAAATCCATTTGCTTTTAGGGCTTTTAATATTCCGTTTAAAGGCATCTGGCTTAACATGGTATCCCGAATACCTTTTATATGAATTGCTTTGATTACAGGAACCTGCGCCCATGCCTGTTCAACGGGATCTTCTCCTGCATACATGCAGTTGCCCATATCGTAATACAAACCGATTCCGGGGTGTCCTATTTCCATGACAAGCTTTCCAAGAATGCTGGTCTTGTAGCCGCCAACCGGCTCAAGGGCGATGCTCACTCCTTTTGCCCAGGCATGATCGGCTGCACATTTCAGCTCATTTTTATATACTTCCAGGTATGAATATATGTTGTCGCCGGATTCTTTAGTGGCAAGAAGTATTACATCTCCGCCAAGGGCAGCGGTAAGATCTGCCACTTTTTTCACCTGCTCTGCAATCAGCTTTCTTTCTTCAGGATTTTTATCGGCAAAAAACGGAAAATGCCCGACGCTCGTGGTCAAAAATGGCAGGCCGGTTTCATTGGCTATCCTGTTGTATTCCTTGATGTCTTCTGATGTAAGGTTGTCAATAGCTTCAGCGGAAAGGACAAGCTCAGTGAAATCATAGCCCAGTTCCTTCAGGACCTGTACCTTTTCCTGAAGGCTGTTTCCGGCTACACAATCGTTTCTGACACCGATTTTCATATACCTTACCTCCCTGAAATATATCTTACCTCCATGAAAAAACGCATCCTGTAAACCACCTATGCAGCAATTAATTATTCCAGCCCCAGCTCTTCTCCAAGCTTGTTAAGATATGCAATGCTTCTTCTGAGTCCCTCTTCAGGAGGATACTTTCCTCCATATTCAATGCAGTATTCTCCCCTGTATCCTACTTCCTTCAGCTTCTTGAGAATTGCCCGGAAATCAAGGCTGCCTTCTCCCACGGGGGTTCCGTAGCGCTCATTGGGTCCGAAGTACATGTCCTTAATATGAGTATGTATTATTCTCGTATTCAAAAGTTCTATCGCTTCCATAAGATCGACGCCGAAATACACGAAATTGGCAGTGTCCAATGTCACTCCCAGCATAGGAGAGTCGATCTCATTCATGATTGTTACCATGGCTTCAAGATCATTACCGAACTTCCCGTGACTTTCGACAGCAAGCTTTATACCTCGTTTTTCTGCATACTCCACACAAGGTATAAGACCTTTCTTAACGGCATCTATGCACTCCCTTTTGGTCTTGCCCTCAGGGATATTTCCACCTGAGAATATACGGGCGATTTTAGCACCGTACATTTCTGTCAAGTCTATCTGTGCCATACAGTGTTCTATCTCCATGCGGCGTCTTTCATCATCGAACACAAGAAATTCCGTGTGAGGTGATATTGCTACAATTTCAAGCCCAAGTTCTTCAAGAAGCTTCAATGTTTTCTCCCTGACTTCTTTAGTATCAAGGGTATCCACATGAAAGCATGGTTCATGGGTGATTATCTCGACTCCCTTTAGTCCGAGCCCTGCCATGGAACGGAATACCGACTCCCGGTCCAGCTCCCTGTAGCAGTACGTGTTTGCTGAAAGCCTCATATGCCCTATCCTCCTTGTTTTTTATTTTTCGGTATGCTGAAAGATTCTTGATGATGTTTTCTTTGGAAGCGAGCTACGAAGCGCGTATTTAGTTTAATGTTACAATATTTTTCAAGGGGAAAAAACCGATTTTTATATACAATTGATGTATTTTTTAATCTAATAATACCACTACATGTTATAATTTTTATACGGCTAATAATTCTTTTTATGGTTTACAGATGAAAAAGTAAAAGACTGCGCCTGGCCTGAACTGAATATATATTGAAGAGGAGGAAATCAAGTGTATCTAGGTGTAATGATAATAAAGGCACTTTGTGCTACGGTAATCATTCTTGCCGGAATGGGCATGTTCTACAGCTACATGGTAAAAAAGGAAAAAATAAAAGCTGATGCAGCAGTAAGAGCCGAAGAAATCAGGGCAAAAAATCAGCTGGAAATAGAAAAGCTCAGTTTAGGATTCAATGAAAAAAATACCGGTAATATTTACGCGGGAAGCAGCGCGGTTAAAGATATCTATGAGGAAGAAACACATGAAACAAAAGCAAGAGAAAAATTAAGGTAGCCGGGTTTTACTTAAACCCTGTTGTGGTATATAATGATGTGAAAAATGATTTGTTATATAACATGTGAAAATTGCTTTGTTATATTAGGCTTTAAAAACAGCTTTGCTACATAACTCTTTGAAAACTGATTTTCAATGGCTTCACTCTATCACATATTTATTTCATATCAAAATTAATCAAAAGAACAGGCGGTATGACAAATGTTGGTTGAAGCGCTTAATGGATTTCATCCCATATTACAGGCATTAATCGCAACATGCTACACTTGGTTTATGACAGCCCTGGGTGCAGGATTGGTTTTCTTTTTCAGATCAATTAACAAAAAAGTCCTCGATATAATGCTTGGCTTTGCAGCTGGAGTAATGATCGCTGCCAGCTTTTGGTCCCTTCTTGCCCCTGCCATTGATATGGCGGAAGAATCGGGACTTCCGTCGTGGCTGCCTCCCCTCATAGGATTCCTTGCGGGAGGATTATTCCTAAGATTGGTGGACAGGATTCTTCCTCACTTACACCTTAACACGCCCCTTGAAGAAGCCGAAGGAATAAAAACCAGCTGGCAGAGGAGCGTATTGCTGGTGCTGTCCATCACCCTCCACAACATACCTGAAGGACTTGCGGTAGGGGTCGCTTTTGGAGCTGTTGCTCAGGGACTTTCAACGGAGCTGCTGGCAAGTGCAATAGTACTTGCCCTTGGAATGGGTATGCAAAACTTTCCTGAAGGCGCTGCCGTATCAATACCTTTAAGAAGGGAAGGCCTGTCAAGAATCAAAAGCTTCTGGTACGGACAGCTTTCAGGTATGGTAGAGCCCATTTCCGGCATAATCGGGGCAGCTGCGGTATTTTTCATCAAGCCCCTATTGCCGTATGCACTTTCTTTTGCAGCAGGTGCCATGATCTATGTGGTTGTGGAGGAATTGATACCTGAATCCCAGTCATCCGGCAATTCGCATAACGCCACTCTTGGAACCATGCTTGGATTTGCAGTCATGATGCTTCTGGACGTGGCGCTGGGGTAAAAAATATGTACATATTAGAAAGAGGATAATCTCTGCAAGAGGTACAGTAACTCTTCTCTGTATGCAGAAAGGGGATACGCCTCTGTAAGCATAAAGAAGGGCACTCCTCTGTAAGCGGTACAGGGACACTTCTCTTCTGCGAAGCATTGGCTTCGAAGATTGAGAAATGTCCCTGTTCTTTGAAAAACTGCTTCGTAGTTTGAGAAGTGCCCCCGGACTTCCAGCCTGAAAAGTATCCCCACACTGATTATAAATCTGCTCTCTTTGGGCCGCTTTCTTTATGATCAAGCAGATTCGCGCTTCTTGCCTCTCTGTCAGGCAATTTGGGGAACGGAACCGTAGGCAGGGTCTGATACCAGTATGCCACGCTGGAGTAATCATCACTCCTGTCAAAATAGCAGGTGGTGGCATCAGGCTTTGCGCCTGCAGCCGGATACCTGACAAAGTCATCCTTATAGAAATCCCTGGCGAGCTTTTCCTCCCCAAATCCTATTTGCTGAACGGTTACCTTAAGCCTCTTCTGAAAATAGATAGGGTCTTTGGCGTGAAACCTGTAAATGGAATAAAGCCCTGATTCATCAACAGCAAGGGGGCATCCCTGGTAAGGAGTGATTATCTCACCCAGTCCCCATGCCGAACCCATGTAGTCCTCAGTTCCCGTTCCGCATATGGTCGGATAGGCATCATCGTCATCGATAAAGAACTTTACTTCTCCTTCTCCCCACCATGCATCACGGAACAGGCTTCTGACACCGATCACCGTTCCCAGATAAACTCCTCGCCCGCTGACTCCGTCCAATATGGTATAATCTGTATGCATAGGGCATGGATTGGATCTTCTGAACTGTGCGTGAAAATATCCAGTGTCCTCATCAATATGGTCTCCCAAAGTAAAGTCGATCTGGTAGAAAAACATGCTTACATCGCTGCCTGAATCATTCTCAACCGTTATAAGTGCTCTTTTCTTAAAGGGCATGGGTATCCAGCAATTAAAGCCTTTAGCATCCTGCATTGCCACAAATTCCGTGATCAGGTTGCGCTGCCTTCCATGGGAGACACCGAAGAAATCTCCCAGAGGCACTTCAACGCTCGGGTGTTTCTGGTCGTCCCAATACATGCGCAGTATAATGTTTCTCATATGAAGAACATTTCCGGGTGGAATGGTGCACCATATATGCCGAATGATTCCCGGTCCCGGTGTATCAAGCAAAACATGGGTTTCACCTGTTTTAAACGGCCATATGCAGGGCGAACCCTTTCTTCCGCCATTGGCAATACCTCCGCCACCTGCTTTCGCCCGAGGATTTTCAGCTGAAGCAGAGCGGCTTTTTAAACTCTTAAGCTGATACAACATGTTTACCTCCAAATCAGTTCATGTTATTGCCTGCAGCATGTCATTCATATACTCCACACAGCATACCATTTATATAATGACTCAAAGGAATGGTTGAGACAAAACATATCAGTCTCCGTTTCCGATGACCCTTGCACCTATAACTCCTTCAATATTTCTTATT
>JAMNYG010000071.1 GCA_023622945.1 Bacillota bacterium
CAATGCTCAACCTGGCCTACTTCATGGAAGATATCATTGAAGGAACTCCCGCTTCCGTCGTTGATAACTATAACTTCCCGGATGCCCCTTCTTACAAGCTCTTTAACGAATTCCACCAGGTTATGAGACGGATTGAGAGCAGGTATAACAACTGCACAGTTTATCTTGGCTTTTGTATTTCCCATATTTTGCTTATGGAAGAATCCAGAGGTATTTGCAGGCTCTTTATTCAATATATAACCTCCTGAAATTATCTTATGCATTCAGGTATTTCAATAATATTCTTGCTGACCGGTTTTATAGTCATTCTTTTAAGGCAAGAATCATGTTGTTTTTTTCATGAATTATGTCTTTTTTTTCACGGAGAATATTACTATACTATTAGCATATCTCAGATGAATAAATAGAGCAACAGGAAAATCGAACAGCAGCGAAGTTTTATGTTAAGCAGCAGGGGTGAGAACCGGCAAACACAGGATTACCGGGATAAAAGGCACAAAAAAGCCATGAAAATTAATTGACAAATATAAGGGAAGGGTATAAAATGATTAGCAATATAATGATAATACGATGATGAAAATCTGCAGATGACCATCATTCCAGCCTGCCAAAATCTGATTTGAACTTTTATTGATATTAATCCTGGGATACTGCTTATGAATGATGGGTAAAATTGTTGAATCGATACTGCAGTACGCTGAAGCTTTATCCTGCTGAAGAGATAAACTTTCGAAGGCAGGGGCGCTTTATGCAGCGCATTAAATTTTCAAACCGCGGCTGAAAATTGCAGAGGGGTTAACGTAAGTATACAAACTAAGATCGTAAGCATGCAAATTAAATACAAATTAATATAATTCAGGTATATAAATTAATTTTTATATAATTTCTTGTAAAAGGAGAGGGTCAAATGAAAAGATTGCTAAGCATTTTGCTTATAGTGGTTATGACCACGGTACTTATTTCGGGATGTTCAGGTTCAAATGCCAACGAGATTAAGATCGGAGTGAACTACGAGTTGTCCGGTCAGGTTGCAACTTACGGTCAAAGCTCCGTAGAAGGCATTGAACTTGCGATTGAAGAAATAAACAAGGCCGGAGGCATTAACGGCAAACAAATCAAGTTGGTTAAGGTTGACAATAAATCCGAACCTTCTGAAGCTACTACCGTAGCAACCAGGCTTATGACTCAGGATAAGGTTATTGCCGTACTTGGTCCTGCAACTTCAGGTGCTTTTAAAGCCACCATTCCGGTAGCCATAAAGAACAAAGTACCGGTAGCATCGGGCTCAGCTACAGCTGATGACGTAACCGTTGATGCAAATGGAGTTAAGGAATATGCATTCCGCATTTGCTTCAGCGATTCCTATCAGGGAAATGTCATGGCAAGATATGCCCTTGAGAAACTTTCAAAGACCAAGGCCGTGATTATAGCAGACAGTTCCAGCGACTATGCCAAAGGTCTTGCAGCCAACTTCAAATCCACATTTGAAGCAGGCGGCGGCAAAATTGTTGCTGAAGAGGCTTACATTAAGGGAGATACCGACTTCAATGCAATTATCACCAAGATAAAAGGTATGGATTTCGATGTAATCTTTATTCCAGGATATTACGAGGAAGTCGGACTTATTATCAAGCAGGCCCGCACCCAGGGAATCGACGTACCCATTCTGGGCGGGGACGGATTTGATTCACCTAAACTGGTAGAACTGGCCGGACCGGAAGCCCTTAATAATGTATATTTCTCCAACCATTATTCTTCTCTTGATGAATCACCTGTTGTGCAGGATTTCATCAAGGCCTTCAAGGAAAAATACAACAAGGAGCCGGATGCTTTCAACGCTCTCGGATATGACCTGGCAAAATTCGTTGCCGACGGAATTAAACGTGCTGAGAAGCTTACCGGAGAAGCAGTAAAGAATGCCCTGGAGCAGACCAGGAACTTTGAAGGAGTTACAGGTACTTTCAGTGTTGATGAAAATCACAATGCGGAAAAAGCCATTGTTATTATAGGCTTGAAAGATGGACAGCAAGACACTATCGAGAGGTTCGGCGACTAATAATCGGCACTGATAATGCAATATTGTTAAATAATGTACAATTATGTTATTGCATCTGTAGTATAAGTTAATATATTATAAAAAAGACAACGTATAAGTGGGGAGTTTTATGCCCCACTTATACGTGCTTTACAGACTGGCAATTATTTAAGGGGGAGAAGTATGGAACAGTTTTTGCAGCAAATCATCAACGGTATATCCCTGGGCAGCATATATGCCTTGATTGCTCTGGGTTATACCATGGTTTACGGCATTATAAAATTAATTAATTTTGCACATGGCGATATATATATGGTAGGTGCTTATGTGGGATATTTTTGTATGACCTTCCTTAAACTAGGATTTCTCCCATCCCTGCTAATTGCCATGGTTTTTTGCACTTTACTGGGTGTTACGGTAGAGAAGATTGCATATAAGCCGTTGAGAGACTCAACGAGAATTGCCGTACTGATTACGGCTATAGGTGCTTCGTTGTTTATTGAATATGGAACCATGTTTTTTGTAAAGGCAGGAGTGCGCTCTTACCCTGACATGACCGGGCTGTTGGTCAAACAGTTTCGCTTTGGGGATATAGTCCTGACCATGCAGCAGATTATCATCGTAATCACGACGGTATTGCTGATGATTTTGCTTCAGTTTATCGTCAAGAAAACAAAAATAGGCAAGGCCATGAGAGCTGTTTCCATGGATAAGGATGCTGCAAGACTCATGGGCATAAACGTTGACTCCACAATATCCTTTACTTTTGCAATCGGTTCTGCTCTTGCAGGGGCAGCAGGAGTCCTGGTAGGAATATATTATAATTCCATTAATCCTCTTATGGGAATCATGCCTGGTCTAAAAGCATTTGTTGCAGCCGTTTTCGGAGGAATAGGGATTATTCCGGGTGCGATGATAGGGGGCTACATTATAGGAACCATAGAAGTTCTGGTTTCGGGTTATGGAAATTCCATGTACAGGGATGCGGTCGTATTTGCCATCCTGATTTTAATCCTTATTGTCAGGCCTGCAGGATTGCTCGGCAAAAATACCAGAGAGAAGGTGTAGAGTGTGAAAAAAGTACTAGAGTCCAGTGTAACAAAGAAAATTATCTCCCTGTCACTCACCTTCGTCATTGTGCAGATACTTATCTATGTAAACATCATTAATTCATATTTGCAGGCAACACTTGCAACCATTTGCATTAATATTATACTGGCGGTGAGTCTCAACCTGATTACGGGTTTTACAGGGCAGTTTTCACTAGGGCATGCAGGCTTTATGTCTATAGGAGCATATGTCTGTGCCATTATAACCATGCGCATGTCTACAATACAGGGTTTCATTCTGGGAGTGCTTCTGGGAGCCATTGCTGCTGCCATAGTAGGTTTCCTGGTAGGTCTTCCCACTTTGCGACTGCAGGGAGACTACCTTGCGATAGCAACTCTTGGAATGTCTGAAATTATCCGTGTCATATTTCTGAACATGAAAATAACCAACGGTGCGGCCGGATTAAGCCCCATTCCCCAGTTTGTCAACTGGCCATGGCTGTTTGTTTTTACTGCCGGCACCGTGTTACTGATATCAAACTTTTTGAAATCTTCCCACGGCCGTGCTTGCATATCCATCCGTGAAGATGAAATTGCTGCAGAAGCAATGGGAATAAATGCTACAAAATATAAAGTTATTGCCTTCACCGTAGGTGCTTTTTGTGCCGGAATCGCGGGTGCAGTCTATGCATCGTACTTCTATTTCATCAAGCCTGACCTGTTCGGTTTTTTGAAATCCATTGACGTGCTGGTGATAGTAGTTTTGGGAGGACTTGGAAGCATATCAGGCTCAATTCTTGCAGCTATACTGCTGAGCCTTATTTCCACCTACCTTCAGTCTTTTGCGGAACTTCGTATGGTCTTATATGCTTTGATTCTGATAATCATAATGATTTTCCGTCCCCAGGGATTAATGGGCTCCAAGGAGATTTCTCTGTCTATGTTCAACAACCTGGGTAACCGTCTTACATTCAAGAAAGGAAGGACTTAAGACATGCCCATTTTGAGTATAAAGAAGCTGACCAAGTCTTTTGGCGGCTTAATGGCTGTTTCCAATGTGAATATTGAAATGGAAAAAGGTGAACTTATCGGTTTAATCGGTCCCAACGGAGCAGGGAAGACAACCGTTTTTAACCTGCTGACGGGGATTTATGAGCCTTCTTCCGGTACCATAACCTTCTATAAGGATGGAGTGGGCAAGGAAATACAGGGTCTGAAACCCCATGCCATATGTAAGGAAGGGGTGGCAAGGACCTTTCAGAATATAAGATTGTTTAAGGATTTGACCGTGCTTGACAATGTCCGTATTGCCATGCACAAAAACGTTAAGTACGGGCTGTTATCCAGTTTTCTTCATCTCCCGTCCTATTACAGGGAAGAGAAAGAAATTGTGGAAAAGTGCATAGAATTGCTGAAAGTATTCAACCTTGAGCATAAAAAGAACGAATATGCCAAGAACCTTCCGTACGGTGAACAGAGGCGCCTTGAGATCGTGCGTGCAATGGCCACCGATCCAAAACTGCTGCTTCTTGACGAACCTGCAGCCGGTATGAATCCGGCAGAGTCACAGAAGCTGACTGAACTCATCGCATGGCTGCGCAAGGAATTTGACCTGTCCATTTTGCTCATAGAGCATGATATGTCGGTGGTAATGAAAATATGCGAACGCATTTACGTTTTGGACCATGGTATGGTAATAGCCAACGGCGCCCCTGAAGAGATAAAGTCTAACAGGCGCGTTATAGAAGCTTATTTGGGAGAGGATGTCAATAATGCTTGAGATAAAAGACCTACACGTGTATTATGGTGCTATCCACGCCATAAAGGGGATTTCACTGGCCGTCAATGACGGTGAAATCGTCACCTTAATCGGCGCCAACGGGGCTGGAAAGACCACAACACTCAGAACCGCTTCCGGCCTTGAGAAGCCCGCCAGCGGGACAATACTGCTTGACGGGAAGGACATAACCAACACCTCTGCTCAGGAAAGGGTTAGAATGGGTATTTCTCATGTTCCTGAAGGACGACGCATTTTTCCTAATTTAACGGTGCTGGAAAACCTTGAGTTAGGGGCTTACCTGCGAAAGGACAAGGATGGAATAGCGAGGGATTTGAAAATGGTATACGAGCGTTTTCCCATCCTTTCAGACAGAAAAAAGCAGGCTGCCGGGACTTTGTCCGGAGGAGAGCAGCAAATGCTTGCCATAGGACGTGCATTGATGAGCCGTCCTAAAATTCTGTTCCTGGATGAGCCTTCCATGGGGCTTGCACCTTTGCTGGTACAGGAAATTTTTGATATAATTAAAGATATAAACAGGGAGGGCACCACAATTCTGCTGGTGGAGCAAAATGCCAGCAAGGCTTTGCAGATTGCAAACCACGCCTACGTTATGGAGACGGGGAATATAGTTCTGTCAGGGACAGGGGCTGAATTAATGCAAAGCGATGAAGTAAAAAAAGCATATTTGGGAGGTTAGAGTTATGTTCGTAAAGAATAAGATGACGGCAAATCCTTTTACTGTCTCTCCTGATCAGACCATTCCGGAAGCCCATGAAATAATGACCCAGCATAACATAAGAAGACTCCCGGTAGTTAAAAACGGCAAGCTTGTAGGAATAGTCACCAAGGAAGATGTTCTGCATGTTTCTCCGTCAAAGGCTACTTCTTTCAGCATAGGCGAGATCACATATCTGCTTTCCAAAACAAAAGTCGGACAAATAATGACAAAGAATCCTATAACCATTTCTCCCAATGCCCTTCTGGAGGAAGCGGCAATTTTAATGCGGGACAACAATATCGGGTTCTTACCTGTCGTTGACAACGGAAAGCTTGTGGGAATAATAACCGAAAGCGACATTTTCGATTCCTTTATTGAACTGCTCGGATTCCGTGATTTGGGAACACGGCTTACAATAGAAGTTGATGATGAACCGGGGATAATGCATAACCTGACCAGCATTATAGGTAAATATGGTGCCAATATAAACCATATTGCGGTTTACAAAGGCGCAAATAACAAAAGCGCAATTGTAGTCGGAATCAATTCATATAACACCGCTGAAATGGAAAAATCCATTGAGGAAAAAGGTTTTAAGATCCTGTATAAACTTCAGAACAGATGAGGGGTAAATAATACCTGACCCGATAACACGTGACCAGTCTGTTTTAAGACCAAACCTTAAAAAATACTTAAAAGATAACAGGAACCATGCATTGCGTAATACCGTGAGTTGTGACGATACAGAAGAAGCGAAATGTTTGTCCAATCAGTCAGGAACTGATTTTTTAATGCATTTATACGTATAAGTAAAATAAAATTCAATTGAATTGAATATTTGGATAATTCAGACTAAGATAAGTAGCTGCAAAATGCCATTGTGCAGGTGGGATGGACGGGTATTGCCATCTTTTTACAGTTGAACCATAGACATCTTCTTTTTATGTTTGAACCTGGACATTTTTCAAAATTCGGTATGTTTTTAGCATCCATATCTTTTATTTGTGAGCAGTTTTAATCCTTTTTTGACTTTAAATTTATTTTAACTTTAAATTTATTTTTTTACTTTAAGTTTAATTTTATAGAACATGATGATTTTTATTCTCTTACAATATATTGGTTTTCATTTTTCATGCCGGTTTCATTTTTTATGATGAACATGGTTAATTCTGTCTTTTTTTGTTATGGCATTTCATTTAAGTAAAGGATGTGGGCGATAAGTTGAGCGTAAAAATGGAGAATACACTGAACAAACCTCAGAAAGAAATCAAAATGGCCTTGGACCTGGTAGAGCCGGGCGATTACGCTGACGACAGCGTTGACTGGCATGGAAAGGTAACAAAGTATCTTGATCCTGCCGTAACTTCAGGAATGCTGTATAAAGATATAGTGAGAATTGCATGGCCGTCTTTTATGGAGCTGATTCTCACCCAGCTTACATCAATGGCCGACATGATGATGGTCGGCCAGTTGGGTGCATGGGCTATTACCTCCGTGGGACTGACCACTCAGCCAAAGTTTCTGATGATGACCATGTTCATGGCCATGAACGTCGGAGCTACCGCTCTGGTGGCAAGACACAAGGGTGAAGGAGACCAGGATAAAGCAAACCTTGTTCTGCGCCAGGCTCTGCTTCTCACCCTGATTTTTTCAGCACTGGCATCCGTCATAGGCTATATTTTTGCAGACAAGCTCGTACTTTTTATGGGGGCTGCGGATGAGCAGACTTTGGTGGGCGGCACTGTTTACTTAAGAATACAGATGCTGGGTTTTGTGGTGCTTGCCATAACCAGTACCATAACAGCTACCTTGCGGGGTGTCGGGGATTCCAGGACCGCAATGATATATAACATGATTGCCAATGTAGTGAACATAATATTTAATTATTTGCTGATTTACGGACATTTTGGATTTCCGAGGCTTGAAGTGGCAGGTGCTTCCTTAGCTACGGTTATCGGCCAATGTGCTGCATTTGTTTTGGCTCTTTTTGCAATCATGAGAAAAAACCAGTTCCTGCACCTTAGTTTCAGGGACGGTTTTAAGCCGCATATGCAAACATTGAAGAACATATTCAGAATTGGAATCCCTGCTATGATGGAGCAGCTTGTAATGCGTGCAGGAATGATACTCTATGCCAGGACTGTTGCCTCTCTTGGAACCAATCCCTTTGCCATCCATCAGATATGCATGAACATCCAGGCCATGTCATTCATGAACGGACAGGCTTTTGGAGTATCAGCAACGTCGTTGGTGGGACAGAGCCTGGGAAGAAAAAGACCGGATATGGCACAGGCGTACAGCAGCCGGACCAGAAGAGTCGGGATGGCTGTTGCCGTCATATTGGGGCTTACATTTTTCTTCTTCGGAAAGCCAATCGTTGCTTTATACAATGATGACCCTCAAATTATTGTCCAGGGAGCTGAAATACTCAGGCTTGTGGCCCTGGTACAGCCTTTTCAGTCTTCCCAGTTTATACTGGCAGGTGCTTTAAGGGGAGCGGGAGATACCAGGTCCATCGCTATAATTTCATTTATTACGGTTCTCATAGTGCGTCCGGGATTGGCAGCGCTATGCATATATGTTTTCGGATGGGGGCTAAAAGGAGCATGGTATGCGCTGGTGGCAGATCAGCTGCTGCGATCCACGCTGGTACTTATGAGGTTTAACTCCGGAAAGTGGAAAAAAATAAAAATATGATGGGCCCTGTATCAACAATTAAATCTGAAAAAATAAATTCAGCAGAGGATCAAAGGTTGGAGATGTTGCTTATGGAATCCTTGTCTGTTTATAAAAAGAATTACCGTGTTGAACTAAGCGATATAGATTTTACCAAAAAGCTTAAGCTGAGCGCCCTGTTTGAATATTTTCAGGATATTGCCAGCCAGCATGCGGATAAAATAGGGTACGGGTTTGATGCATTGATGCAAAAATACGGTGCTTCATGGATGCTGGTGCGCATCAGGGTGGACATTATAAGAAATCCTGAGTGGAATGAGAATATTCTCATCGAAACATGGCCCCTTGAACCCGGGAAAATTGAGTTTGACAGGGACTTTTTGGTAAGGGATTCCCGGGGGAATGTGATAATAAGGGCTGTATCCACATGGATCGTGGTTGATATGAAGACAAGGGAGGTAAAGAGAAGCAGCCTGATAGATATAGAACGGCCTCCTGTAATAACTGAAAGGGCTATAGATTGCAAACTGGAAAGACTGAAAGGTTCAGGCAGGCTGGAAATTGCGTATAAGAAGACGGTTGGATACAGCGATGTTGACCTGAACGGACACCTTAACAACTCAAAATATGTTGACTTCATAATGGATTGTTTCAGCCTGGAAGAGCATAGGAAATACAGTGTAAAGACCATCGAAATCAACTACGTCAATGAAATACTACCCGGTGAAACTTTGATCCTTTACAAGGATATTTCCGCCCTGGACTCCGACTCGGTATATGTAGAGGGCGTCAAGGAAACAGACGGCAAACCGGTGTTTAGGTCCAGGGTAGTGGTTACTGCATCCGGAAAATGAAATTGCCCGGCGGTATGATTGTTAATGTTTTTTGTTGAATAATGTAAATATCATTGGTAGAATATAACTGAACACAGAAAAGTCATTATTATAAATATAAGTGTTCCATTCATTGGGGGGATAGAAATGGAAATTTATCCTGTTGAAAAACTGATTCCTGAATCCAATATCATAGTGTTTTCCCCGCACTTTGACGATTTTACATTCATGATGGGAGGATATGTCCACCAACTGAAAGAACAAGGGCTGCTTCACACAAAGAAATTTCACGTGATCATTCTGTTTGCAAGGAGCAATTACCTGGTTGGATCAGGGGAGGAAAATTTTGATGCAAGCCTTGACAGGCTGAAACTGGCTACCGGCAAGCGCGTACTTGAAGACATGGGGTGTATAGATGAACTGCTGGGTGAGTTCAATTATACATATGAGCTTGTAGGTGAGATGGAGTGCTTTGCCAGGGGCAAGTCCTATGCCGACAGTGAAATGGAGTTCCCTCACGGAATGTATGAGGATTTCGATGAAAAGGACAGAAGCATTTTTGAGAGAATGAAGGACAGGGTGCGTTACCATTCGGTAAAAAAAGATACGGCGCTGATATTCCCATTGGCCATAAAAGAGCATATAGACCATTTCATTGTGAGAGAAGCAGGAATTACCGTGGCCAGGGAAATGGACAAAAAAGAGGGTGCAACGTTCTATTTCCAGGAAGACAAGCCATACGGCGGGATAGCTACTGAGGAAGAGTTGGCCCGTCTTGAGAGCTTCATACGGGATAACCGGCTTGAGCCACGTGTATACAGGTATGACCCCGAGAAAATTATTGAACTGGCATTTAAGCACTATATCAGCCAGGTGGAAGAGGTATATAAAAAGGGTATAAGAAATCGAAGCCGCTTCCTCCAGGATATGACGGGAGCGGAGTATCCTTGTGACAGAATATGCCGTTACAAAAACAACTGTTAAGCATGTGAACTTGTTTGAGCTTGAAAAAAGGTTCAAAAGTTGCATACTATTTGCTGAGGATCACATGCCAATACCTTTGTTTTCTTTCCCGTATAAGCCTGAGGTGATAAGGACGGTTTGCTTGTCCGGGCAGTATCACCGAAGGCTTTTATAATATTTCTTTGGCGATAAACCAAACATCTTTTTAAAAGCCCTTACAAAACTGGAATAATCCCCAAAACCGCATTCAACGCAGACTTCGGTTGCAGGCTTTCCGCTTTTTATGAGGGAGTGAGCCATGATGAGCCTTTTTTGCTGTATATAGCTGTGAATTGAATAACCTGTTTGCTTTTTGAACTTATGCATCAGGTTGTATTTGCTCATATAGAACATGGAAGCCAGACTGTCAATGGACAGGTCCCCGTCCAGATGGCTGTTTATATAGTCAAGTATTGCGGCTATCCTTTCATCATATTGTACATAATCTTTTTTATTCCTGCTTTTACTGCCCAGCATTTCCCGGTTGATGTGGACCACCAGCTGGATGAAGAGGGCATTGCATAAAATACGGCTTCCGAAGCCGGTGCTTTTCCAGGAATCCTTAAGCTGGGAAATGATGCTTTTTACGTTCTGAAGCATTTCAGGTCCCGGACGAAGCAGGTTTGATCCTTCTTCGGCCGCCAGCCGGAAACATGTGAGGAGGTCGCAGTCACTGCTGCTGTGTTCCTGCAGAAAAGAAGGATTCACCCAGATGACAATGCGTTCGTAAGCTTCATTGGGGTCTATGATGGGTTTGTGTATCTCCTCGTTTCTTACAAGAAGAATGTCCCAGGGTTCCAGTCTGTATGCTCTGCCTTCTATTAAATAAGTTACATTGCCCGAGATGAATACGATTATCTTGTCAAAATCATGATAGTGATATTCGAACTGCAAATTTTGCTGGTCTTTCAGATGAGCAAACCTGAAGTCCTCTTTAAGGTATCCTCTCTTTATTTTTTCGGTATCGGGCATGTTGATCAGCATCTCCTCTCAGGAACTCTTTGGAACTCAATTATATAACAGCTTTTGCAATATAACAAGCATTATTGGCAATAAACTATGCAAAAAAAATGAGTACAATAATTGTGTCAGAATCTACTGAACGCAGATTGCAAGGAGGAGAAGCGATGAACATTATCACCAGGCGAAATGCAGCACTGTTCCTGTTGTTTAATTCTTTTTTGTGGGGATCCTCCTATATTTGGTCAAAAATGCTGTTGCAGTATCTTCCGCGGTTTTCCATATTGTGCATCAGCTCACTGGGCAGCTTCATTGCCACAGGAGCCATATTTCACAAGCATTTATTCAAAGTAAATTTTAAATCTGTTAAGCCAATGGCAATAGCCAGCTGCTTTTCAATTTTGAGCAACACCTTCTGCATGTTGGCTTTGGAGTACACCAGCAGCTCAAATACCGCCTTTATAGTACAGACTTCAGTTATTTTGACACCCGTGCTGATGGCTGTCATTGCAGGAAAACTTCCTGAAAAACATATAATGATGGGGTCTTTAACGGCTTTGGCAGGCATATTTCTCCTTACATGCGATTTTGCAACTTTAAGGTTTAATCCCGGGGACCTTTTCGCCCTGGGTAATGCGCTGTTTTTTTCAATGACCCTTATAACCATAAAACTTAATTCTGATAAAGTGGACTCGGTATATTTTACACTGGTACATCATCTTTTTAATGCTTCGGGGTTCTTTGTTCTTGCATTTATACTTGAAAGACAGGACATAAAGGTACAAAATCTCAAAACTCCGGTTTTTGCACTGCTGATTTTGGCCAACACTGCAGTATCGTGTCTTACCATCCTTTTCCAGAGCACGGCATTGAAATATGTGAGGGCAGATACGGCATCCCTTATATATACCTTGGAACCTGTAGCTGCATCAGTAATTGCCTTTGCATTGTTAGGAGAGAGGATGAACGGCATAATGGCTTTTGCCGGGTGTTTGCTGATACTGTTTTCCGTGGTGTTCACCATTGGCAGGCCGGTGGTTGGGAAAAAGCTCCTTTACAGAATTCAAGAAAGTGTTAAGGCATACAGGGAAAAGAGGGCATTGGATACCACGCTATAGGCTGAATTGTTTTGTTGCATATCTTTTTTTATGTTTTATGCAGAGTCTCTGCTGACACCGGGTACCAAATCAGAAAAAATGTTAAGCTATGAAAATGTTGAAAAAACGGGACACTGCTCGATAAAGAGCAGTCTGAGTAATTGAAAAAAGATTTGCACTGAGTATTAAAAAACATGTTTATGCTCAAAATACTATTGTTGCATAAACAACTACTATATCAGGAGGTAGAAAGATGCGCGCACAAAAAATGAATCGGCCCAATGAAGGAGTAAAATGCGTAGTTAACACCTGCCATTATTACATGCAGGGAGACTATTGTTCAGCCGAGAGAATTGAAATTCAGCCCAGAAATGCACGCAATACAGAGGAGACAGATTGTGCAACCTTTATTCCTCATCAGGGATAATATATTGATGCTGAAACATTAAATAATAAAAACTGTCTCCTTGATAAAAGTTCGCATAGATGCTATGATTATTCTGATATTCCGGTGACCGTGCATAATGTGGTCACTTATTTTTTGCCCTGACCAGTATATAATTTTTGTAATTTTCAGACGGGTTTTAATTTTCTTTTGCTATATTTTTGAATGTGTTATTGCTTCAGATGTGCTATATTTTTTAGTGTGTTATATTTAATTATGTGTTTTTGTTGTGTGCTCAGAATTGTACGCCTGGGAGGAGTTTTGCCGACAGGAGAGGAGTTAACGCGGATAAGATGAAAAAGGCCGCATATTTCATATTGCCGATAATAATTATTGTTTTTTTGATACCCGTGTTTGTTGCAACATATAAACTGAAAACCGAAAAGGACGCTGATCCGGCAAACAGATACCAACAAGCTGAAAACGCCCCTGATCAATCCGGTGGTGAAAATGATATACTGAATGGGGAATGTGTACAACATTCAGGTTCAAATCCCGACACCGATAAAGATGATACGGATTTATGCGGTATCGACCTGGATCTTGACAAAGACGGCCTTACGGACTATTCCATACGGCTTAATTCAGTTGATGAAAATTTGTCTGTTATACCTGCAGACAAAAAAGTAAAAACTTACAGGTTTATGACCATGGAGAACTACATTTTTGCCGTATGCAGGGATAAAAAAGTTGCAGGCAGGTTTGAAATCATTCTCCACAGAATGAATTCCGACAGCTGCATATATTTTTTTAATCTTGAATCTTTTGATGGCGAAACATCTGTAGATGCTGAAATACTTGCTCTGGGCACAGAGAATATAATATCGTTAAAAAAAGCGTTTTATGAAGGAACCCAGATAGCTTACAGTACCTTGGACGGCTTACAGGCAAAGAATGTATTGCACAACACAAGCAGTTTTATCCATTGCGGGGACGATTACAAAGAGAATTACCTGAAAGTAGGGGGAGTAACACGCTTTAAAGATTTGGGAAGCACGGTTTATGATATGACAAGAAGCGATAAAGACGGCTATATGATTCAGACAAGAGGCAATGATACCGTGGTTCTTATAAGAATGCACAGCACCCCTGATTTTAAATCAAGAACTGATGGGGCTCTGAGCCGCGCTCAATTGGTGGACTGGTCCGACGGCAATGCAGTCAGCATTTTGCATGCCCTGGATTTGGACCGTGTGAAGATGCTGTTTTCCAACGGGATATATGTAAAGACCCCTTCAAACTATGTTCCCGGTACCCAGCAGTCGCTGTACAGGACCGCCAGCGCCCTGCATCTCAGGGAATGCATGAAAGTTCAGGAATCAGGGCAGCTTTTCAGAAATCTTGCCGTAAGCCTGATGTATATCTATTCCGAGGCATACAGCATGGAAGGCTACATACCTACTTACCCCAAATCATTATGGCTTTATGAAGACTATGGCATAGGATACGGATTTTATGACACCAGGTTTAATTCCGATACTGCCTGGTCCCTTCTGGCGGCATACGAAGTATACAAAGATGAGGCAGTGATGGGGAAAATAAAGCGATATATAAACTTCTACATGTATTATTCCAAAGCATTTGCTTTCAAAACTAAGGGAAATACTTTCTTTGTACCGGATTACCTGGATGCTGAACGCAACAACAAGACAACGCTTTGTTCCCTTAACCATCTTGTCTCCGAGATGAATGTACTGTACAAGTATTACCTTATCACCGGAGATGCTGAAGTACTTGAAAGGGCCCATGTGATACGTGATTCCGTAAATGCTTCTGCAAGGGAATGGGTTAAGAAGGACGGCGATCTTTGGTATGCCGTAACACCTTCGGGTGATTATATAAAAGACGACTATCCGCTTCTTACTTATCATGACCTGCAAACTGCTGCAGATTTGATACAGCAGGCCGGAGAAAAGGTGCCCGGAGGGATAAAGTTCCTGGCAGAAAGTAAAAGAAAGTGGGCAGTGAGAAAAGGCTATCTTAAATGACGGCCATCCCGGTATTCTGCGGATATTCCGGAAAAAGAGATTGGCCAGAGCATCCATTTTGGAAGAAATCTATTATGATGGGTGGTTGAATTATTTCCATGGAAATATTGACGGAGATATTGACAGAGTTATTGATAGAAGTATTGAGTAAAGTATTGAGTGAAATATTGATATCAAGTTTGAAATAAATCCGGGTTATGTCGGAGGATTGACAGGGAGGTTTTTATGCTTGTTGCGGATGAATGGAAAGATTTTGAGCTTTTAGATGCCGGTAACGGTGAAAAACTTGAACGATGGGGTCCTTATGTGCTGAGACGCCCGGATCCCCAGGCGATATGGCCTGCTGTAAACCGAACGGAAGAATGGGAGAAAGCTGATGGGTGGTACCACAGAAGCAGCAGCGGGGGCGGTCACTGGGAATTTAAAAATGATCTCCCCAGGCGGTGGCAAATTTCGTATAAGAATCTTTCTTTTTACGTAGAACCTACAGGTTTCAAACATACCGGCCTTTTTCCCGAGCAGGCGGTTAACTGGGACTGGATGATTGAAAAAATACGTAATGCATCACGTCCGGTGAGGGTTCTGAACCTTTTTGCATATACCGGTGGAGCAACGGTGGCTGCCGCCAGCGCCGGAGCAGAGGTCTGCCATGTGGATGCGGCAAAAGGAATGGTGCAGCGCGCCAAGGAAAACATCGCCCTTTCAGGACTTGCGGACAAGCCGGTCAGGTTTATAGTGGATGACGTGTTCAAGTTTGTGCGCAGGGAAAAACGGAGAGGGAAAACCTACGAAGGTATAATCATGGATCCTCCCTCCTATGGTCGGGGACCCAAGGGGGAACTATGGAAGATAGAAGATTGCCTGTTCAGCTTTGTTGAAGAATGCGTGGAGATATTATCCGACAATCCGTTGTTTTTCCTTATCAATTCCTACACTACAGGTTTTTCGCCTGTTACGGTAGGAAATATTTTAAGGCTTGTGATGGGAAACAGGTTTGAAGGAAAAATATCATGCGGAGAATTGGGGCTAAGAATAAAGCGTTCTCAAGTTATTCTTCCCTGCGGAGTATACGGAAGATGGGAGAGATAATACTGGGAGAATTGGGTAAAGTTCCAAATATCAGTATCATATACGAAGACAATCACCTTCTAGTGGTGGAAAAGCCTGTGAATATACCTTCTCAGAAAGACATAAGCGGTGACCCTGATATGCTGAGCATATTGAAGGATGACTTAAAAAGAAGATACAACAAGCCCGGGAATGTATTTCTTGGCCTTGTTCACAGGCTGGATCGTCCGGTTGGCGGAGTTATGGTTTTCGCAAAGACCTCCAAAGCGGCGTCCAGATTGTCGGACCAGATAAGAAAAAGAAAATTCGGGAAAGTATATTTTGCTGTAATACACGGTATTCCGGATAAACCGGAAAATACTGTCGTGCATTATCTGGTAAAGGATGGATCCCAGAACCTGGTCAGGGCAGTTAAGGATAATGAGGAAGGTGCAAAGGAGGCTGTTCTTGATTACAGGGTCTTGGACTCAAGGGATGGGATGAGCCTTGTAAGGATAAAGCTTCATACCGGTCGCTCCCATCAGGTAAGGGTACAGTTTTCCGCAATCGGCCATCCTTTATATGGTGATCAGAAATATGGGGTAAAATTCAGCAAACCGGGGCAACAACTGGCTCTGTGGTCCGCAGAGATTACCTTGATTCATCCTACGCTGAAGGAAAAGATGACTTTCGTGAGCAAGCCTCCTGATGTGTATCCATGGAATGCTTTTAAAGGATGGAATTAAGAGGGATATTCCTTTTTCGGGATACGTTTGAATGGTGCGGGGACGTTTCTCGAAATAGGGTACGGGGACATTTTCAAGTTAACTATAAGGGGACAGTTCTCTGCTTCGAAGTATTACTTTGAAGCTTGAGAAGTGTCCTTTTCGTCTTTTAAGTGTCCCCTTTAATCTTATAATTCCGTGTTGACAAATGATATACACAGTGCTAAACTGTATATAAATATATATACACAGTATATACTGTTAGAGGTGGTAAATTGTTTATCGGACTGTCCAACAACGATCCTGCTCCCCTTTATGAACAAATTGAAAAACAGATAATTGAGCAAATAATGGACGGAAGATTGCCGCCCGGCTATGTACTGCCGTCAATCAGGGCATTGGCAAAGGAACTGGAGATAAGCGTTATAACCGTGAAAAAGGCTTATCAGAACCTTGAAGCGGGGGGCTATATAATAACAAGGCCGGGCAAGGGCTCGGTAGTGGCTGAGGCCGGTGCTGAGTTTGTACGGGAAGCAAAACTTAAGGAAATACAAAATGCCTTTGAAAAAGGCATAGAAGAATGCAGGCTCCTTAACATGAATGATGAAGAAATCCTGGAAATTTTCAAGATTGTTCTGAACGAGAAAGAGTAAAGAATGAGGGGTGAAAGATCATGGAAGAAACCATTTTAAGGGTTGACGGGCTGGTAAAAAGGTATGACCGATTTCAACTTGACAAAGTAAGTTTTAGCCTTCCCCGAGGTTACATCATGGGATTTGTCGGGAAAAACGGAGCGGGGAAAAGTACAACCATAAAATGTATAATGAACCTTATAAAATATGATGAAGGCTCCATAGAAATATTTGGCCTGGACAGCAGGAGAAATTCCTTGGAAGTAAGGAATCGCATTGGTTATGTGAGCGAGGACCAGTATTTTTATGAAGAAATGACGGTAGAATGGACCGGGTCCTTTATAGGCAGTTACTTCAGGCATTGGAAGGAAGAAAACTTCAACAGATTGCTGAAAGATTTCGGAATTGACAAAGGGAAAAAAATCAAAGAGCTTTCAAAAGGTATGAAGGTAAAACTGTCCATAGCTCTCGCCATGGCTCACAGCCCCGAACTCCTGATACTGGATGAACCCACATCGGGTCTGGACCCGGTTGTACGAAATGAGATTCTGGATTTGTTCAGGGAAATAATACAGGATGAAAAATGCTCGATACTCTTCTCATCGCACATAACCTCGGACATCGAGAAGATCGCTGATTTTGTGACCATCATTGATAACGGGAGGATAATAATCAGTGAAGAGAAGGATTCCCTTATGGAGAAATGGAAGGTTGTTAAGGCCGACAACGGTTATTACTGCGGTGAGCTGGCCGTTATGTTAAGAGGCGTTAAGAGAGGCGAGCTTGGATTTAGCGGAATAACGGATAATCTGAAGGATTTTTCCTCTGTTTTCAGAAAGCGTTTTCCCGAAGGAAAATTCAAAACCGAAAAAGCAGGTCTTGATGAGATTTTGCTCAGGCTTGTAAAGGAGGAATAATAATGCTGAAGCTTGTACTTAAGGATTTTCAGATTCAGAAAAAATCTTTTCTGAACTACGCCTTTATTGCAACATTCCTTTCGTTCTTTTTTGCCATGTCCGGAATGGCTCAGATGACTTTTGCCATGGTAACATTTCCGATAGTTTATGGTTTTATCAACAGGGCCTTGTATGAGGATGAAAAAAACAATACTCTGCGCCTCCTTGTCTCGCTTCCTGTACGCAGGAAGACTGTGGTCCATGCAAGATATGTGTCTGCAGCGGCAATAATATTGATAATGGCCCTGGTGTGTACCGCAATAAATATTCTGTTGAATGCTTTCGGGGTTACACCCTTGCAGGAAACGGGTAACGGCTTCATTATACTTGCATTCTCCATGCTGGCAATGGTATTTCTCATATCGGTTTATCTGCCCATAGCTTTCAGGTTAGGATCCATTAAGGCTGCCAATATAAACCGGTTTTTGTTCATAGGGATCTTCGCGGCGTCTACGGGGGCAAGTATTGCTTTGCAGAGAATTCCAAAAGGTCAGCCTCCCGAATTCATCATAAGACTTGTCAGTATGTTTCAGTCCATTAGCATTGTTGAAATACTTTTAATTCTTTCGGCGGCAGCCGTTTGTACATTTCTGATTTCCATGCAACTCTCCATAAGATTTTTTGAAAAAAGAGAATTGTTTTAACAACAATTCTTTTCTTTTTTTTTGAAACTTTTAGGAATATATTGACGTCTATATTTTTGTATTTTGTATTTTTATGTCTCCAATTAAGTTTCCATGTATGGTTAAGCATAGGAGTCGGGGGAGTGGTTGTTTGAAAGATTATACATGTACTGAAATAGGAATGTTGATGGGAGCAGCTGTAGGAGGGGGACTGTCCCTGCTGTGCTTTATAGTTTCAAACAATTCATTGTCTTTTCTTGTGGCCGGCATAGGAATTGCCATCGGGATCATTACAGGCAGCATGATGGACAGGAGTAAAAAGCGCCAGGAATGAAAAATAATAATTATTTTGCTTTGTGAAATAATAATACCTGAATGGAGGGATTATTATAGATCACAAAAGCAGTCTGATAGTAAATACCATAGATGAACTTGAGGAACTCGAGAAGAATGTGTGCAACTTATCTCTGATATTTACAGAGATTCTTAAGGATGAAATTAATGCAAATGATGAAGAAAGATTATACAATGGCTTAAAAAGACTGGTCAGGAAATACTCGGACGATAACGCAGCCTTTTCGGCAATTGATGAATTTATAAGAGTATTGTGCGGAGGTACATCCCTTAAGGAAATATTCCTGCTGGCAAAGGATGAAGCCCTCCATCCTACAATTTCATCGGAAATCAGGGTGGACGACAGTTGTGACGGACCGGCAGTATAATCGCTCAAAATTCCATATGCTGCAGAGTTACGGCTCTGCAGCATTTTTATGCAGATCAGCCTGGACAACCCACTCAAAATTTATGTTGGTATTGTGTTATTATGTGTTTAAGTGAGATGTTTTAATGAGATCTATTAAATGAAATTTTATATGAGATTTTAAATGAGATTTTTTTAATTAGATTTTTTAAATGAAATTTTTAAATGAAATTTTTAAATGAGATCCAAATATTATGTTATGCTATATTTTAAAATAAATGTTTTAACCAAGCTTCAAACGGTTGACGTAAAGCGATAACAAACAGGCATCGTAAAGCAATAATCGGTAACGGAGGTTTGTATGTCAAGGATACAGTTGATTGCCACCTCGGCGTTTGGAATTGAGGCCGTGGTGGGACGCGAGCTTAAAAAGCTTGGATATACCGATCAGTTTATTGAAAACGGAAAGGTAACATTTTCCGGGGATGAGAAAGCCATATGCAGGACCAACCTGTGGCTCAGGACGGCAGACAGGATACTGATCAAGATGGGAGAGTTTAAAGCTCTCACCTTCGAAGAGCTTTTTGAACAGACCAAGGCCCTTCCCTGGCACGAGTGGATTCCAGAGAATGCTGAGTTTCCTGTCGAAGGAAAGTCGGTTAAATCCAAGCTTTTCAGCGTTTCGGACTGCCAGGCTATTGTAAAGAAAGCCATAGTGGAAAAGCTTAAGCAAAAATATAAAAGGGAATGGTTTGATGAAACCGGTCCAAGATACAGGATAGAGGTTTCCCTGTTGAAGGATGTGGCTACCCTTACCATAGATACCAGCGGTCCGGGACTTCACAAAAGAGGATACAGAAAGCTGGTAGGGGGTGCTCCCCTTAAGGAAACCCTTGCCAGTGCCATGATCCTTATAAGCAGATGGAATAAAGACAGGGTTTTGATAGATCCCTTCTGCGGTTCGGGCACCATACCCATAGAAGCAGCTTTAATAGGCCATAACATAGCACCGGGTCTGAACAGGGAGTTTGCGGCTGAAAACTGGCCCAACATTCCACGGCAAATGTGGCAGGAGGCCAGGGATGAGGCAAGGGATCTGGCGGAATTTGACAGGGAACTGAGAATTCACGGCTATGATATTGATGAAGAAGCCATGAGTATCGCCAGATACCATGCACGACAGGCAGGGGTGGAAAAGTCACTTCATTTGCAGAGGATGGACATGGCGGATATCAGTTCCCGGTTCAAGTACGGGTTTATAATATGCAATCCTCCTTACGGAGAGAGACTGGGGGAAATGAAGGAAATCGAAAGGCTTTACAGGAAGATGGGAACGGTGTTTCAGGAACTTGATACCTGGTCGTATTACATATTAACTTCCCATCCGGATTTCGAAAGGCTTTTTGGCAGAAAAGCAGATAAAAAGAGAAAGCTGTACAACGGAAGGATACAGTGCTATTATTATCAATACTTCGGACCTCCTCCGCCGAAAACTGCTAAGACATCCTTGGAGGACGAAACCTAAATTAAGTTGCGGGGACAATTCTCAAGCAGCGAGTTAATTTTTCAGATACAGGGACACTTCTCAAGCTTCGAGGCAATGTTTCAAAGAAGAGGAGTGTCCCTGGACATTTATTTTAATTGACTTCTCATAAGGCGTATATTATCATATATAGAAATTACAGATATAAGGCAGAACGGTAGGGAGGTAGTTTCTTGAAATTAAGGGTATTAAGGTCAGAAACCGGGGGAACGGTGCATATCCCCGGCTCAAAATCACATACCATAAGGTCTGTTTTCATTGCCAGTTTGGCCGATGGTACATCTGAAATTCTAAATCCCCTGGTATCGGGAGATGCTTTGTCTGCGGTAGAGGTATGCAAAGCCCTTGGTGCAGACATAAAAATTGAGGATGACAGGTTTATCGTTAAAGGGTTCAATGGTATGCCCCGTACCCCTGGGGATGTGATAAATGTGGGGAATTCCGGAACAACTCTCAGGTTTGGGATTATGACGGCAGTACTGCAGGAAGGCTTTTCTGTGTTTACAGGTGACGACCAGATACGCAGAAGGCCGGTAGGACCCCTTCTTAAAGCAATAAATAATCTTGGAGGAACTGCTTTTTCAACGCGGGGCAATGACTCGGCCCCTGTGGTGGTAAAGGGCAGGATACGGGGAGGATACACCGATATAGACTCGGTCACGTCACAGTATCTGTCTTCATTGCTTATCAATCTTCCACTTCTTGACGAGGATACTGAAATTCAGGTTACGAGGTTAAATGAAGTGCCGTATGTGGAAATGACATTGTGGTGGCTGGACAGACAAGGCATCCAATATTCCAATGAAGATTTCAGATATTTCAGAATCAGGGGAAGGCAGTATTATAAACCTTTCAGGATAACAATACCCGGAGACTTTTCTTCGGCAACGTTTTTTATGGTGCTTGCAGCCATATCGGGAGGGGAATTCTGCCTTAAAAACCTTGACATGTCCGATCCGCAGGGAGACAAGCAGGTGCTTTCCATACTTGAAAAAATGGGAGCAAAGGTGAGTTTCGAACCTGACTCCATTCGAATAAAAGGAGATAAATTAGTCGGCATGGAGATAGATATGAACTCCATACCGGATGCTTTGCCTGCCATGGCCGTAGCCGGATGCTTTGCAGAAGGCGAAACCAGGCTTGTGAATGTCAGCCAGGCGCGCCTTAAGGAGACCGACAGAATTCATGTCATGTACCAGGAGCTTAAAAAGATGGGAGCAGACATAGAAGAGCTTCCCGATGGTCTCATCATAAGGCAGAGCAGGCTTAAGGGATGTCCGGTCAGCGGCTGGGGAGATCATCGGGTTGTTATGGCGCTGGCAATAGCGGGTATGAATATAGAAGGAGAAACCGTCATAGATACGGCAGAAGCTATAAATGTCACATTTCCTGAATTCGTGGAACTGATGAAACTGTGCGGAGGAAAACTGGAACTTATTAATGATTAAATATCATAGTAAATGTGTGTTTGACAGGGACATTGACTATCAAATATCGTCGTTACTGTACGTTTCACAGAGACCGCGGAACATGTGAAAATACCCGGAGTTTTATGAACCGGTGGAATAATAGGAGGATTATGAAAAAGAGCAATATAGTTCTCACGGGAATGCCCAGCTCGGGCAAGAGCACTGTTGGAAAATGCCTTGCAAAAAAACTAGGCATGAACTTTATGGATACCGATGCCGTAATATTGGAAAAGACAAATCGGCCGTTAAAGGAAATAGTGGCAGAGGAAGGTCTGGATGCATTTTTGAGGATACAGGAAGAAACGGTTTTGGGACTGAAATTAGACAACCATGTCATTGCCACCGGTGGAAGCGTGGTGTATAGTGAAGCTTCCATGTCACATCTTGGGGAAAACGGATTTATAGTTTTTTTAAAAGCGCCTTTGGAAGAAATAGAATCAAGGGTGGACCCTTCCAGGCGTCTGGCCAGAAACAGTGGAAAGAGCTTAAGGGATCTTTATTTTGAAAGAATGCCGTTATATGAAAAATATGCGGATATCGTAATAGACTGTAAGGGGAGAAATGTGGATGAAATCGCCCACGAAATCGCAGAGACAGTACTGTCAATGCAAGGAGGAAAGTGACATATGATGGGAAATACATTCGGAAGGATGTTTCGTATAACAACCTGCGGGGAGTCATACTCAGGCGCATTCCGTAAACATTTGCCTGTTCCTCCGGAGCTGTATGGAGGCCTCATGGTTATTGTTGACGGAGTCCCTCCGGGGATCAAGCTTGCAGCTGAAATGATCCAGGAGGAGCTTGACAAAAGGCGTCCGGGACAGTCGAAGCTTGATTCTCCGAGGAAGGAGAAGGACAGGGTATATATTTTTTCGGGAGTAATGGAGGATGACATGACAACAGGTGCGCCTGTCGGGATGCTCATACCCAATGTGGATATAGAAGATGACCAGATAGAGAAGCACAGGAGTTATAAGGATTTGATAAGGCCCGGGCAGGCAGCATATACATATTACAAAAAGTACGGAGATTATGCCGACTGGCTGGGAGCAGGCCGTGCATCCGGCAGGGAAACCGCTGCCCGCGTTGCAGGCGGAGCTGTGGCAAAGGCCGTTCTGGACAGGATGGGAATTGATGTAATAGCATTTGTGACTGAAATCCATGGTATAAAAGCCGGTCCAATAACATATGAAATGGCAAAGATGAACTACAGGAAAAATGAGCTGAATTGTCCTGATCTTGAAAAAGCTGAAGAAATGATACGGGATCTGCTTAAGGTAAAGGCAGAAGGCGATTCGGTGGGCGGAGTGATAGAGGTTATTGCCAGAGGAGTTCCTGCCGGGATAGGTGAGCCGGTTTTCGACAAGCTGGATGCGATAATAGCCCATGCGATTATGTCCATCGGAGCGGTGAAAGGAATTGAGTTCGGAGAAGGTTTCGGACATGCGGCTTTAAAGGGCTCGGAATCCAATGACACGCCGTACTATGATTCTGCTTCAGGAAGGATAAGATTCAGGACCAACAGAGCGGGAGGAATTCTCGGAGGCATTTCGACAGGTGAAGATATCAGAATAAGGATAGCCGTAAAGCCTACTCCTACAATACCTCTTCCTCAGGAAACAGTTAACGTGGCTACTTTGGAGAATGTTACAAACTCTTTCAGAACAAGAAACGATCCGTCCATTTGTCCAAGGATTTATCCGGTCTGCGAAGCCATGACGAGGATAGCAATACTGGATGCAATATATATGGCTAAGGGATACGAAGGGGTTGCCCAAATAGGCTCAAAATGGAAAAAATTATAGTGAATATGTTTATTTTATACAGATACTGAAAGTTGAAGAGTTTTGTACAATTATGTTACAATAAATAAGTGGGGAGCGTGGGGATATCATGATTATTCAGGGATGGATGCCTAATGAAAAATCAGATTACCATATTGATTGTAGATGACAATGTGGAGTTTGGAAATTTGCTGTATGAACATATACAGCAGGAAAAAGACATTCATATAGCCGGTATAGCCAGGGACGGCCTGGAAGCAATTGATATGATAAAATCCACTTTTCCCGATATTGTCATACTGGATGTCATAATGCCTAATCTTGACGGAATAGGCGTGCTGGAAAAGCTTCTTTCTTTGAATATCGAGCCTAGACCTATTTTCATAATGCTCTCCGCTATCGGACAGGATGTATTTATCAGGAAAGCCATATCATTGGGGGCAGAGTATTATATTGTAAAGCCCTTTGATATCAATGTGCTTATCACGAGGATAAGGCAGGTTTATAGCGAAAGGAAAAAGGAAAAATCCAAAAACTTATATTTTTCAAATTCTTCACGAAATACTTCAAATAAAGTTTCTGAAAAAAATGACCTGGAGCAATCGATTACCGCAGCCCTGCTTGAAGCAGGAATCCTGCCTCATATGTCCGGTTACCATTATGTCAGGGAAGCTATTTTGTGTAAAATAAAAAACAGCAAGGAGTTTTGCTATATAACCAAAACCCTGTATCCTGAAGTAGCAAAAAAGTTCAATACCACTCCCCAGAAGGTTGAACGTGCCATCAGAAAAGCCATTGACGCAGCCTGGAGCAGAATAGGTTCGGATAAACTAAACTCAGTTCTGGGGAACAACTTTTCTTTTATAAAAGGCAAGCCTACAAATGCTGAATTCATAGCTGCAATCGCCGACAGGGTAAGGATTTCAAGCAGAAAATAGAGTGAGGTAAGTTTTCAGGAAAAAATAGAATGTAAAAACAAGAGTCCTGTACCAAAAGTACAGGACTTTGTTTCTATGTATTGTTTTGCAATGGAATTATTGAATAGTTCTTGCAGTTTTATTTGTTGACCTTGTCTTTTAAGCCTTTACCTGCCTTGAATACTGGAGCAATTGATGCGGGAATGGTGATTTCTTCCCTGGTCTGAGGATTTCTGCCCTTTCTTGCAGCTCTCTTTCTAACTTCAAAAGTACCGAATCCTACGAGGACAACTTTTTCACCTTTTACAAGAGCTTCTTCTACTGAACTGATAAAAGCGTTTAAAGCTGCTTCGCTGTTTTTCTTGTTCAATCCGGATTTTGCTGAAATGGCGTTTATCAAATCTGTTTTATTCATTTACATAACCTCCTATATTTGGAATTCGACAATATTTTATAATGAAAGCCCCATCAAGTCAAGGTTTTCGCTGTAAATTAGGCTTATAGAACTATATTTTTACTGGTTTTAATAGCCTACTTGATAATTCGACATGATTCAGCAACGAAAGCCTGAATATAACAATGAAAGCTTAAAGATAAGCAAATTTCATTGGTTCGGGACGTTAAAACAACTGTCAAAAATCGACTTGTGGGATTTCATAGACGTCAACATCATCCAGTGCCTCTTTCAGTTCATCGGCAAACCTGTTTTCTCTGTGATCATCCAGGGATTCTCCCAGTACTATGCAGTCTACTTGATTTTCTCTGGCATACCGGATGATTGTCCCCACGATGTCTTCTGATTTTAAGACGGTCATGGATGCCCCGAAAGATTTTGAAATGGTAAACAAGTATTCAAGAGCTTCTCCTTCCTTTGCATTGTCCAGAAAGTTCCACTCGTTTTTTGCTACATGAAGAACGTAAAGCTGACCACCGTTTTTTTTCGTCATGGTGGCAGCTTTTCTGATCAACCTTTCACAGGTTTTTTGCTGAGTAACACAAACAAGAACATTATGATATGAATTCACAAGTATGCTCCTTCCGAATTTATCTTTCAAATGTTACTTCCGAATTATCTTTCACACGTTATTAAAAAGGCAGAAAAACATTGTTTGCAGGTCATATTGCGGATTACAATTTATATTATAACAGAGTATTTGTTAAAAATCTGTTAATATATTTTGAACCGGCGTCTTAAAAAGTGTGAGCTTGCTTTTTGTTACCGCGTATAATAAAATTTTATTAAATTTATATCCATAAGATGGAGGAAATGATGAGAACCATTACCGTCAGCGAGATTGCAGAAACGGTTGAAAGATTGTGCATTGAAGCAAATTATTACCTGAATGACGACATCCGCCAGGCCTTGGAAAAGGGAATGGAAGAGGAATGCTCTGAGCTGGGAAAAGATGTTCTTGCAAGAATAATTGAGAATGCTGATATTGCTGCAGCGAAAAAGATGGCCATCTGCCAGGATACGGGAATGACAGTGGTATTTGTTGACGTCGGGCAGGATGTGCACATAACGGGGGGAAGCATTACAGACGCCATAAACCAGGGTGTAAGACTGGGATATAAGAATGGATACCTCCGCAATTCCATAGTAAGGGACCCTATAGACAGGGTAAACACCGGAGACAATACTCCTGCCGTAATACATTACAATATTGTGGAAGGTGACAGGTTAAGAATTACCGTTGCTCCTAAAGGTTTCGGGAGCGAAAACATGAGTGCGCTGAAAATGTTGAAACCCTCGGACGGAATTGAAGGGGTAAAGAGGTTCATACTTGAAACGGTGGACAATGCCGGACCTAATCCATGTCCGCCTATAGTGGTGGGTGTAGGAATGGGAGGAACGGTGGAAAAGGCGGCACTGCTGGCAAAGAAAGCCCTCCTTCGACCGGTAAATGAGCGAAATCCGGATGAAAGTATCAGGAAGCTGGAAATTGAGATGCTGGAAAGGATTAATAGGCTTGGTATCGGACCTGCCGGGCTGGGAGGACGGATTACGGCACTGGCGGTTAATATCGAATCATATCCCACCCACATTGCAGGACTTCCCGTGGTGGTGAATATAAGCTGCCATGCCACAAGACATGCCGAAGCTGAATTGTAATACTTACGTTTTTATATAATCTTTATTGGAGCA
>JAMNYG010000109.1 GCA_023622945.1 Bacillota bacterium
GCAAGCTGTTCAATATGCCTCGACCTGTGTCTCGGCATGTTCAACGAGGTCCTTTACGACGTAAGCTTATGCCTTACGTCCATACACTGTTCAGTTTTCAAGGTCCGTCACCTGTCGCCCTTGTGAGAGCGACTTTTATATACTACCACGCTGTGCTGCCTTTGTCAATATGTTATTTATTGTCTTTTTGTTTCGTTCCTGCAGCCACCGGGCAACTGATCATTACCCTGCACTGCCTGCAGCGACAGCAATCTGTCATAAGTGACAGCTCATATATATTATCATCACTTTTACTCATTTATCAACCATGAAAAATCTTCCCTAAATCCTAACCGCTAAAAATACACTGATTTATCTGGCTAATGCTTTTTTATATAACATCATAATTTCTTATTCTCCTTCCCGATTATCACATTTTGCAACATTCTCAGGAATTCTTTTAGTGGTCAATTGTACAAAAAATATGTATAATTAGAATAAATAGGGACAAGAGCCGGTTGATCTATTTTTAATTAAGGAGGAATACAAGTTGAAAACTCTTGGTTTCGGAATTGTAGGTGCAGGCAGGATTGCCCCTATCCATGCTGATGCCATAATCAACACTCCAGGAGCAAAGCTGGTGGCAGTTGCATCCAGAAGCCCCGAAAAAGCATCAAAACTCGCTTCCCAATACGGTATTGTCGCATATACGGATTACAGGGAAATGCTGAAAAATCCGGACATAGACTGCGTAGCAATATGCACCCCCAGCGGAGAGCATGCAAGCATCGGTATAGATGCTGCTAGGGCCGGAAAGCATGTCATAGTGGAAAAACCCTTAGACATAACCCTTACAAGGGCAAAAAAACTTATATCGGAATGCAAAGCCCAAAACGTCAAACTGGCGGGCATATTCCAGATGAGATACAACGAAAGCTCCGTAAAGGCAAAAAACATAATGGATGAAGGGAAATTAGGCAAACTTATTCTCGGAGATGCATATATGAAATTCTACCGCCCTCCCGAGTATTACAGGGACGGCGTATGGAAGGGAACACTCTCCATGGACGGAGGCGCTGCCCTCATTAATCAGGGCATCCATGGAGTTGATCTCCTGCAATGGCTCATGGGTCCTGTAGACAGTGTTTATGCAATAACCAAAACCCTGAGACACAATATAGAAGGAGAAGACACAGTTGTAGCGGTTCTCAATTTCAAAAACGGAGCTTCAGGCGTGATTGAAAGTACCACTTCGGTTTTCCCCGATCACCAGCAGGAAATACATATTCACGGAATGAATGGAACGATGGTGCTTGCAGGTACAGAAGTTACATATATAAAGAAGCTGGTGCTTGCCGACGGCTCAATCAATATTGTAAATAATCCCCAGGAAGAGGAGGATGAACTCGGGGAACCTCACAGGCTCCAGTATGTAGACTTTGTTGAGGCCATCAATGAGAACCGCGAGCCTGCCATAAACGGAGAAGAATCACTAAAAGCACTGGAAATCGTACGGGCAATTTACAAATCATCAGCTTTGAATCAGCCTGTTAAACTGCCGCTGGATGAATGATAACATAACAGTCTTTTGAAATTGTCTCTTGAAAGCGGCAGCATAAACATCTCTTGAGAGTAGCAGCGCAACTGTTTACTGGTGAGAGCAGCAGCACAGCTGTTTCCTGAAAGTCATAACACAGAAATGCTTCCTACCAACAGGTACGGAAGCATTCCTTATCATAGCATTATTATAGCAACTAATTATAGAAACTTTTTCAGCAGCAAATCACCAGGTAAATCCTACGGCCTTCAGAAATGCTCGGGCAATGATCATATGGCCTGCAGTATTAGGATGGATGCGGTCCCAGGCCAGCGCAGCAGGGTGATAATACTTGAGGGCCTCATCAAATGCGGCCTGCACATCAACGAACACTGCATTATATTTCTCAGCCAGCTTTTTTACCACCGCACCGTATTTATCCATCGTGGCTCGCATGGCATCATTACGGTTGGGCTCGATTATATAAGGTGTCATAAGCACAAGTCCCTTAAGCTCCGGAAGAGTTTGCGCTGCAAGCTCTTCAAGGGTGCTCTCATATTCATCCAGATAAACATGTTTTTCTTTTTGCAGAGGAGAATCAAACTGTCTCCACACATCATTGATGCCTATCATAATGGAAAGCCAATCCGGCTTGAGGTCAAGCACATCTGTCTTCCAGCGGTTCTTCAGGTCTCTTACCGTATTACCCGATATGCCCATGTTTACCACTCTTATTCTTTTTTCAGGGTAAACTGCTCCCAAAAGTGCATTCACCAAATTAACATAGCCGTTCCCATATGCTCCGAACAGTCCTTCTCCTATAGGTCTGGCCCGGTCGCAATCCGTAATGGAATCCCCTATCATGACAAGTTTGCTGTTATCTCCGATAATCATTCTTTTTCCTCCTTTTGAATGGAATTGATGTTCCATTGCTGGCCGTTTTGCTGTCATATGGTTTAATGGCCGTCTGTTCATACGTTTACCATATAACACAAATATTTATTCTTCATTTAACTTCAGATTCCTTTATAAACGGAACTTTTTATTTAAAATGCTGTCTAACTGAGTGCCCTCTGACAACAATATGATTTCAACTGAGGGGCCTTTGGCAACCATACATTTTCGGCTGAGTGTCCTGTATCAGCTTTATACTTTTAAATTAAGCCGACTAAAGCCAATCAGGTTCTGTATAACATTATATCATTCCTCTTTAATAAATGAGGCAAGAGGAGATTAAAATGATGAAAAGATTACTCTTTTTGCTTACGGTATTCTTAATAATGCAGTTAGCATCAGGTTGCAGCTTGGACGCAGGCAAACAGGAAAACAGCACTGTTTATGCAGTAACACAACTGTCCCATCAAACCGTTGCAGATATTGAAGAACCCGTTACGGATATTAAAGTGCAAACAGACGAAAATTTTGCTGCAGGCATGTATGACACACCTGCTGCCGACATCGGTCCTGCTGCTGATACAGGATCCAACGGGAACACTGATACATCCGGTGCTGAAACTGTTTATGAAAGGAAGCAAATCGAAGAATACTACCCTCTTCATGAAGGAGCCAGCTTTGAGCCAAGATATGCGTGGGATCCTGTCAACTACTGGGAAAGGGTGGTTTTGAGGCACGGGGATCTGGCACTGCTGTTGTGCACATATGGCGGAAGGGGGTCAGACATTGAAGTCTATCAGATTACCGATGACTCAGTATACGAAGTGTACAAGTTGGCATACGAATATAAAGAAAGCAGCAATGAGTACAGGGAAATCATGAATCTGATTGATGAAAATAACCGCCACAAGCTTATTGAATTTCTGGAAATGGTTCGCAAAGCATCCTCTCAAAAGAAAACAGTTCTTAAATATCCCCTCAAAGCAGGTACTGCCTGGGAAGGAGGAGGAGTGGTAACACCCCATTCTGATGAACTTGTTGCCAAGATGCCTGAATGGCTTATGAAAAGCGGGAAGATAACCGATAAGGATGTTTTCGTGCTAAAAACGGACGCAAAGGAAGGGTACTTCGTATACAAAAAAAATGTCGGTATAGTAGCATACTATAACCCGATCATCCTGCAGTTCCAGGAATAAACCATTCGGCTTTACAAACCATTCGGTTTCAGTACCAGCTTTACCATGCTTTATCAGGTGCATCGCTCATTGCAGCTCACCCTATCTTAGGTACACGCTATACCTTAACTACATCATGCCTTAACCCATTTTATGCTTTTGCATGTATTATACCTTGGCCTGCATTTTACCCTGGTCTGCTTAGCCAGCATTATATCTTGGCCCATATTGTGCTTCAGCCTATAGCCTGTATTATATACATTTTATATACATTAGCCGGCATTATACTTTGGCCTGTATTGTACATTAGCCTGCAATATATATCAGCCTCTATTATACATTGGCCTACATTGATTCAGGTCCTGAAAGCTCCCGTTCTGCCATGAGCATCAATCCCATCATCAGTCCGTACACTACAAGAGAAAAAACAATTATGGCAAAAATAACAGGAGGTGCTATATAAACAAGAAAGAATGCCAGCCAAAGGCATATCTGCATGAAAAGATACATGCTCCATCTGCTTCCGGCTTTTGACTCCAGTTCCGTTTTACCCAATTCATGGGCTTTTTCGGCTATACCCATGCACAGATTGTACACTAAAAGAAGATTTAATACCGCTGAAATCAAGCCTACCACAAGTATGAGGGCAGTGGTCGGCTGAAGAGTGAAGTTATTCAGTTCAGGTTATGAAATCACGGCTGAAGCAACATCTCCGGTCATTTATGCTCCCTTGCCGTCAAACCTTACTTCCCTGGTGTCTTTCTCGATGCCTGTACGGACAGTGAGCAGACCATACAGTTCGGGGCGCCTGGTTCTGATCCATCTTCTCCCGGTGCTCTCTTCTATCAGTGAAAGATCCAGGTCGGCTATAACCATATCGTCATCAGCTTTCCAGGTTTCCGCAAGTATTCTTCCGTAAGGGTCTATAATCATGGCATTTCCCGTACGGATTTCGTCGTCATCCACTCCGACGCCGTTGCTGAACACCAGGAACATGCCGTTGTCATGAGCACGTGCCGGCAACCAGCGCATGAGCCATCCTCTGCCCTTTTCTCCCCTGAACTCGGCTTCTATGGCTTCAGGGTCATTATGCCGGTTATCCCACAGTTTCCTGTCTATTACTCCCATGATATTGGGGTCATTTGACCTGCAGCCACCTGTCTGGTGCGGAGCCAGGAGTATCTGGGCACCCATCAGGGCATTTATGCGTACGTTCTCGCCTATATTGCAGTCATAGCAGATAAGAACCCCCACTTTAACGCCATGAGGAGTATCAAACACGGTGTACTCGGATCCGCATTCCAGATGAGGATTTACGAAAGCGTGCAACTTCCTGTGGGCTGCAAATCTTCCGTCAGGCATTGCCACAACGTATGGTTTATAAAGCTTTCCGTCTGCCGTTTTTTCAATCAGACCTGCTCCTATGGTCATATTGTACTTCTTTGAAAGTTCCATCAAGAATTGGCAGGACGGCCCGTCAAACAGAGGTTCTGCCAGTTCCATCATTTCGTCCCTTGAAAGGTGCCTCAGGAACCAGTAACCGGTTATGCAGCACTCGGGAAAGGCTATTATCTCAACACCCTGGCGTGCAGCCTCTTCCACAAACTTCTGTATCTTGGCAAGATTCTTCTGTTTATCACCCGGTGCGTGCTCAAACTGCACTGATGCAACCCTTATCATCTTCTTTTCCATCATATCACCTCAAAAAGAAATAATGGACCGCTTTCTTATACCTTTATTATGCAGTATATTTTGCAGGGGGTCAAAGAATTCTAATATAATTATCCTGTAATATCTAAAACGGGAGCCGAAGACAAAATAATCACTTTCTTGACACGAATCTGTTTCCCCTTATATAAAATCTCCAGGGATAGCTTGCTGCCTCTCCCGCATAATCCACATTAATCCTCGGAGTGCAAACAATGTCTTCTTCCGGAACAGGGGCATTATCACACAGGTATAGCCTGTCTTCACACAAGTCAGTTCCATGGTCAAGCCTTGTAATGTCCATTGCCAGACACAGTTTGCCCGGGCCGTTGCACAGTTTGCGTATGTCACTGGTTCCTCTGCGTTTTTTCATCAGCTCCAGTCCCTCTATGGGTTCAAGGGCTCTCAAAAGGACCATTTCAGGCTTCCCTGCGGTATTTGTCACAATATTAAAGCAATGGTACATGCCGTAAATCATATATACATACGCATGTCCGCCCCGCCCGAAAGCCACCTCTGTTCTGTCAGTCCTGCGCCCTTTGTAGGTATGTGCCGCAGCATCATGAGGACCTATGTATGCTTCGGTCTCAACGATTTTCCCTATGGTTTTTCCGTCAGCCGATTCACGTACCAGGTATTTCCCAAGGAGTTCCCTGGCAACGACAAGCGTATCCCTTTCATAGAATTCTCTTTTTAGCTTCATTTCGTTCCCTTCATTTCCGTATTTGTTTTTCCTGAATACATTCTTAACTTATTAAGCTTTTTTACTCATTTTAACTATTAAGCTTGCTTGACTGATTTTCTGGCTTTACTGATTTTTAATCATTAAACCGGCTTATCTCCTTTAATCATAAACTGGCTTGACTCATTTTAAACCATCGGATTGATTCACTAGTTTTAAATCATTAAACTGATTTTCTCATTTTTACAGGTGCACAGGAAATCAGACACACATAAGAAACCATATGCCGAATAATAATATCATCTGTATCTTTGCTCAACAGGCTAATTTAAAAGGGAATGGTTGATGTAGAGATCTGATATTTCTCTAATCAAATCATTCCCTGGTTTAATGTTAGCATAACAATTTACTTTGTGCTACTAATTGTTAAAAAAAGTCTACTTATCATCAAGTTTTCCGTTATTTTTAACTATTGTTATTTTAAACCATTGTTATTTTTTTACTATTGTTATTTTTTAATTATTAATTTTATTTGTTATCTTATAATCAGTTTTTTATCTTATTATCAATTCTACCGTCAATTCTTGCCTTTACAGTTATATTTCACCCTGCATACTGCAGAACCTCCGGCAAAAACATGCTACAGAACCTTGGACAAAAACTCCCTGGTCCTGGGATTCTGAGGATTCGAAAAAAGATTCTCGGGGGTGTTCTCTTCAACAATCCTGCCTTCGTCCATAAACAGGATTCTGGTTGCCACCTCTCTTGCAAATCCCATCTCATGGGTAACAATCACCATGGTCATCCCTTCGCTTGCCAGCTGTTTGATCAGATCCAGAACCTCGCCCACCATCTCCGGATCAAGAGCGGATGTAGGTTCGTCAAAAAGCATAACCTTGGGATTCATGGCAAGGGCACGGATAATGGCTATCCTTTGTTTCTGGCCTCCGGACAGTGTAGACGGATAAACATTGGCTTTATCTTCAAGCCCGATCCTCTTCAGGAGGCGAAGTGCGTTTTCTCTCGCTTCCTGTTTTATTCTTGCCGGGGTTGTGTCAATTTTGTAAAGTTCCTTTTTGTTCTTTCTGAACAAATTGCCAATCTTAATGAAGAAGTTTTTGACTTTCTTTACCCTCAGCTCTTGTATCTTAATATGCACGGGAGCCAGCATTATGTTATCGATAACCGTCTTATTGTTAAAAAGGTTAAAATGCTGGAAAACCATTCCCATCTTGCGGCGATGGATATTGATATTAACATTCATGCCGGCAATATCAACACCCTCAAAAATTATGGATCCGCTTGTCGGTTCTTCCATAAGGTTGAGGCACCGCAAAAACGTGCTTTTCCCACTACCGGAAGGGCCTATGATGGCGACCTTTTCTCCGGCATTAATGGTGGTGGTAATACCTTTTAAAACTTCAAGGTCGCCGAAATTTTTCTTCAGATCAATGACTTCTATCACTTTTTCTCAGGCTCCTTTCCATTATCTTAACGAGAAAAGCTATGATCATAACTACAACTACATAAATCAAAGCCATGGCAAGATATGGCACCATGAATTCATAGCTGTTGGTACCGATATAGTTAAAGGCAACGTATAAGTCCGCAGCACCAACAAAGCTTACAACCGATGTTTCCTTTACCAGGGCTATCAGCTCGTTTCCCAGGGTAGGAAGTATGTTTTTAACTGCCTGGGGGACAACAATTTTCATCATTGTTACGCTGTAGCTGAGACCCAGGGCACGGCCTGCCTCCATTTGCCCGGGATCAACTGACAATATTCCGCTGCGCATTATCTCGGACACATAAGCGCCGCTGTTAAGCCCGAATACCAAAACGCAAACGTTCAGAGCCGGCCAGTTCATGCCCAACAAGGGAAGAACCACGTAATACGCTACCAGCAGCTGCACCACTATCGGCGTTCCCCTGAACAATCCCACATAAAAAGTACAAAAGCCGTGCAGAATCCTAGGTAGCCTTTTTCGTTTCGGGAATACCTCTACAACAGCTATCACGGTGCCTATTATTATTCCTATGAAAAGGCCCAGGACAGCAATAATCAAGGTATTTTTAAGACCGGTCACCACCCTTGTGTAACCGTTATGCTCATAAAACATTTCCCAGAATTTTGCGACCTTCTTACCAAAGCTCCCCATTTTTTTCCCCTTTTTACGCACAATATCCCCGCATTTTAATGCGGGGTATTGTGTTATTATAATAAGTACTGAAATTATGGCTGATCAGTATCAGATTTTCCGAATCAGTAAAACAGCCTGTTTTTGATTCAATTAAGTTTGTCTTCGGTTGCGGTTAAGTCAGTCTTCAGTTAAGTTCGTTGATGGCTTCTGCAATATATTTTGCAGGAGCTTCGTCAATGACTACCAGATCAATGTTCCCGTTAAGCATATCCTGAACCGCAAGAGAACCGGATTTATATCCTATGCATTGAACATTGTAACCTTCGAATCCCCAGTCAGGATCTCCTTCAACATAGAACTGTCCGGTGGTTCCTGTCTGAACGCCCACCTTGGTAGTGCTTGGAAGCTCTGAAAGTATTTTTTCAACATCTTCAGCAGTTTTGCAGTTGTCAAATCTTTTATCATCAGCCTTTACGATGATTACCTGAGATGCATTATAGTATTTGTCTGAAAAAGTGACGTATTCCTTTCTGTCTTCCTTTATGGTAAGACCGGCCATTGCAATATCGGCTTTATCCTGTCCTACCGAAAGACAAACGGCATCAAAATCCATGTTGCTTATAACCAGTTCTTTTCCAAGGCGCTCAGCAAGAAGAGCTGCCAGTTCCATATCAATGCCGTAGTATTTGTCTCCCACCATGTATTCAAAAGGCTCGAAAGCCGCATTTGTAGCAACCACAAGCTGATCCTTGCTCTCGTTGAGCTGTGCGGATGTAACCGGTTCAGGTGTTCCGTCTCCAAAATACTTGTTGCAGATCTCATCAAATGTTCCGTCTTCCATTATCTCCTTTATAAACTTGTTTACTTCCTCCAGAAGCTCAGGTTGATTCTTGTTCACACCAAAAGCATACTCTTCATCAGTAAGAGGTATGTCTATAACCTTAACCTTCTGTTTGCCTTTGCCTGAATCCTTATTAGAGCTGCACCCCACAAATGAAAAACAGCTGACCAACAAAATTACAACAGCTGTCAGTAAAGCAATCTTCTTTTTCATGAGATTCCCCCCGATAACATTTCTTTTATGAATATTTATGCACGATATACATTTTTCATACAAATTAATCTAACGCATAAATATAAATTTGTCAACCACTTAACATAATAAAAATCTGCCATTTAACAAATATCTGAAATAACGGTAACTGCATGTATATGCTTACATTTAAAAATTTGCATACTGGCACCTTCATACTAAATATCCGCATGTAAGCATCTGCTTAAATATCCACATGATTTAAACCTTTGCAAAAAGGGAAACATGACAAGAAACATGGGCAAAAAAGAAAAGCCTTCGCATAAAGGCTTGCTCTAAACATGAGATTTATCTGTTCACAATATTCAGATCTGAATGGTCGGGGTGACAGGACTCGAACCTGCGACATCTTGGTCCCAAACCAAGCGCGCTACCAAACTGCGCTACACCCCGGAATCCAGCATGATAGATATTTTACTATATGAAACTATTATTTTCAACCTTACGGCAAACCGGCTGCAAATATTTATGCATAAGTTCCTCTTCAATGCTCATTCATAATCACGTTTCTGCACGATATCTTGTCAAAATGGAATACAGGTCTGAATTCTCATGCCAAAAACCCCACGTATATGTAACAAAACGGTAACTTGATACGTCTAACCGTATGGCATATAATTAAAACAAGAAAGTATTAGAAATTATGTAAACCCCTAACTTATTTCCAGATCTTCATATTACAATACCTCACAATATGAAGTCTGTTCCTTATATAACTCTAAAGCCGAAATAACCTGTGCTATACGCAGTGGGAGGTCAAAATGAGGTACATAAGAAAAATTGTTGAGGTCTTAACGGTTATCGCAATTCTGGCTTCTATTCCCGTAAGAAGCTCTGCAGCAAGTACAAACAAAACAATTTACCAGACATCGACGGTTGAAAACATCACATCGGGTGCTACCCTTGAAAGAATAAAGCGCTTTACACAGGAAGGCTGGCAAAGCATCAATGTGATCAGGGTAGATCTGTCCAACCCTAACATTGAAGTTGACACTCTTACCGATAAGGAATCCATCCGAAAAGCCGCTTCCACGTTAAACCATGCAAAAAACAACGGAGCCATTGCTGCAATCAACGGCGGTTTCTTCCTTTGGACAGATGAATCCGGTATTGTTTCTCCCATAGGACCTGCCGTCCGTTCAGGCAATGTACTGAGTGCGTCCTATGATTTCAACAGGGAAAAGGAAACCATGGCCACTTTTTCCATAGATAATACCGACAATGCAGGCATAAGCTACTGGAAAACCGACATCAAGCTTATCACGGCAGACGGAAAAGCCATACCTGTAGGACGGTACAACCAGCCATATTATGGACATCAGGATCTCACAATAATTGACAGGCGCTGGAGCAAAACCTCCATAGGCACCGATACCAAATACGGGTCTTCAGACATAATAGAAATGATTGTTGAAAATGACACAGTGAAGGAAATACGTAAAGTCAAGCCGTCTGTGGAAATTCCGGCAAACGGATATGTGGTGGTTACAAGAAACAGCGGAACAAAACTTATAGAAGACAATTTTAAAGTTGGAGATAAAGTCAGGCTTGACATCACTGCCACCGTTGACCTGGACCAACAGAAAATGGCCATGACCGGTGGCTCCATACTGGTAAAAGACGGCGTAATACCCCAACAGTTTTCCCACAGTCCTTCAGACATGAACGTACGGAATCCCCGCACCGCCATAGGCAGCAGCAGGGACGGCAAACAGGTCATCATGGTTACCGTGGACGGAAGGCAGCAAGGCAGTATAGGCATGACTCAGGCTGAGCTGGCACAGCTTATGCTTGAACTGGGAGCCTATAATGCATTAAACTTGGACGGCGGAGGATCCACCACAATGGTGGCACGTCCGCAGGGAGAAACCAGCGTTCAGGTGATCAACACTCCTTCCGAAGGCTCTCAAAGGAGTGTAGCATCAGCCATAGGTGTATTTTCCATAGCGCCTCCTTCGGAACTTGCGGGCCTCATCATACAAACTGTAGATAAAAATGTATTTGTAAACACCTCCAGGGAGTTTTACGTAAAAGGTTTTGACAAATACCTTAATCCCGTGGAAGTAGATCCTGAGCAGGTAAAATGGAGCGTCACCGGCGTGCAGGGAACCTTTAAAGGCAATACCCTTTATCCCACTTCCGTAGGCGAGGGCAAGGTAATAGCCACTGTAGGAAATGTTAAGGCGGAGTTTGTCTTTAATTCTTTAAGTTCACCCGTAGAACTGAAGCTTAATGAAAAAAGCGTATATCTTAAGGCAGGTCAGACAAAAGCCTTTACCGTTACGGGTAAGAATAAAAATGGCTACTACGCCACCATCAACCCTCTTGATGTTAAATGGTCAGTTTCTGGAGCCATGGGAATTTTCGAAGGTAACGTTTTTAAAGCTTTAAGGAGCGGGTCGGGGTATATCAGCGCATCCATAGGCAACACATATGCTTACTGTGCAGTTTCGGTGGCTTCTGAATCTACTGTTACCAGAGACAGGTTTGAGAGAAAAAACGGAAAGTTCGTTTCATACCCGGATACCGTAAAGGGAAGCTACAGTATAAGCAATGAAAACAAATATATGGGAAGGCTTTCCGGGAAACTTACATATGATTTTACATCCGATCTGGACAAGTCACGTGCTGCATATCTTGAGTTCCTTAACGGAGGTATTGCCCTGCCCTCCGGAATATCAAAAATAGGTCTGTGGTATTTCAGCGACCATGCAAGCCCAAGCTGGCTCGCCGCTGAGGTAACCGACAGCGACGGAAAAATCCACAGACTGTACTTTACCAAGGGTCTTGAAGCCTCAAAATGGAAATATGTTGAAGTATCCCTTCAGGACATTAATTCGCCTGCAAAACTTACCAGGATCTATGTTGTGCTGACTGAAAGTGTTGCCGACTCAGGAGTTGTGTACCTGGACGACCTTAAATTTACAACATTTAAATATCCGGCCATAGATAATTCAAAAATTCCCCGGGATACCGTTCCCGTGGATGAAGCAAACAAATCGGTAGAATATGTTAAGAGCGCCAACTCGTTCAGGTTTGTCGTATTCGGCCAGTCCCGGGAACCGGCAAATGAACTGGAAAAAATGATAGCTGATACGGTCGTATATAAGGTGAACAGGTTTCTTGAAACTGCGGCTGTAGTGGGAAACAGCGCCCATTCCATGGTTCAGGGCATAAACAGGCCTTATATTTCAACAAATACAGGATATAAGTCTTATGACATGCCAAATAGCCGCTTCATACAGCTTGATATGAGCAAAAAGGGGTTGAGGCTGAGCGACGCGGAACAATGGTCATGGTTCCTCAATCAGCTGGACACGGCCAAGGGAGACAACATCTTCATATTCCTGGCCAACTCTCCCAAGAGTTTTTCAGATTCTTTGGAAGCAGAGCTTTTCCAGGATATACTCACCAGGTACAGGCAGGAAAAAGGCAAAAACATCTGGGTGTTTTATAAAGATAAAGTGAACTCAAGCTACATGGAAAGGGGAATAAAGTACATTACCACAGCAGGTTACGAGGTTGAAGGGCTCACCCAGGAAAAAATACACGAAGCAAAATTCGTTGTGGTTACAGTAATGGGCAACCAGGTGACCTTTGAGTTTAAACCCGTAACGGGGTAACAGCATGAGACATTCTAAGGTAATGGGCATCTCCCAAACTGCGTGATATAAAAGGATACGGTGATATTTCTTGGTAAAAGGTTCAGGGACACTTCTCTGCTTTGAAGTTTGGCTTCGAAGTTTGAGATGCGTCCCTGTTTTTTGAAACATTGCTTTGAAGTTTGAGAAGTGTCCCTGTTTTTTTACCTTCTCATTTCCCTTCACTGCAGCAGCGGAGACAACCGGCCGGTATAATATATCACCAGTTTGTGCAGCGCCCTTGTCATGGCTACATACAAAAGCTTGATGTCCAGTTCTTCCTCCCTGTACTGCTCCGCCCCTGCATTTGCAATTATTACCGCATCAAATTCAAGTCCCTTTGCCAGGAAGGACGGCACTATCACCAATCCGCTTCTATATTCGCTTTCCTTTCCGGTTATCACCTGAAGCTCATTACCGAATTTACTAAGAAGGTTTCTCATTACCTTGCATTCGTCCAGAGTCTTGCATATTATTGCTATGGATTTGAACCCGTCTTGCCTGAATCCATGAATCTTTTTCTCAATTTCTGATGCAATTTCCTTCTCACTGTTTCTTTTTTCAACACTCACCTTTTCACCATGCCGTATCACAGGCCTGGCTTCTGCCAGCTTAAAGTCCTTGAGCTTTCTAATGACGTTGTTTGCCGTCTCAATTATCTCAACAGTTGTCCTGTAACTCGTTTTCAGTGTCAGAAACCGGCTTTTTTGACCTTTAAACACATATGTGCTTACATCCTCCCAATCCCGCAGTCCCCTGTATGAATGAATGCCCTGGCATAAATCTCCCAGGATGGTGAAGGAACTGTCCTTTATTATCTGCTTCAGCACATAAAGCTGAAAAATGCTGAAATCCTGCGCTTCATCAATTACTATATGTCTTACGGGAATCTTCTCGTCCAGTCCGTATATCCGGAACTTCAGGTAAATCAGCGGTGCAAAATCCTCCCGCGGAATAAAGGACTTCTCGGGCAAAACCTCTGAAATGTAATTGAGAAAAAGCCTGTTAGGGGCAATAATCATGAAATTCTCAGGTTTGAAGCTTTTTTCATGTGTATAGACGAGGTAGGCGATTCTGTGAAGAGCGATGGTGGTTTTCCCGCTTCCGGCTGCTCCCTTTACAATAAGCGGGGTCCACATATCCGTCCTTATCACCTCATTCTGTTCGGCCTGTATGGTGGAAACTATCTCTTTCAGCCTGTTGCTGGCGTTGGCGCCGAGATATGCCTGAAGGAATTCATCATTGGTGGTAATATCAATATCAAATATTTCTTCCAGTTTTCCGCCGTTTATTGAGAATTGCCTTTTTCCCTGAAGTCTACCCGGGCAAAATACGGTTTGCTCATGGCTGCAATAAGGTTTCTGATCTTAAGATCTGTGCTGCTCTGAAGCAGGGTTTTTATGGTGAGGTCAATGTAGTCCTGGCTGTTGTCGGAGTTGAAATGCTTTTTTAACTGTTCGATTTCCTTATCCAGTCTTTCCTTCCTGGAGGTTACCGTTTCCAGGCTTTTTCGCACGTATTCAAGAGTATAGTTGCACCTTTGAAGCTCCTCCCTGTATGACGGATGATCAACCGCAGCCATATCATTCATCCTCCTCCCGGACACAAATGCAGAACTATTTTGCTAAATGCCTCTGTCAAAGCAAAGCCGCATCCTTTTGCATATTAGCCGCTCCAATGCCGGGTGAGCAGGGGGTGTACGGCATTGTTGTTTTTTCGCACTTTTCTTAATTTTCCCTTGACAGTCGGGCATTTTGAGGGTAAACTATACTTGAAAACAGAAAAGGAGTTTATGGCTCTTGGAGCATAAGCTCCTTTTGATTTTATGTAAACCTTTTTGCGTTTTATTCCATTTAAGGCTTAATTCTGTTTAAAGACTTTAATTCTGTTTAAAAGACTTAATTTTTCAGGTTAAACTCGTTTAAAGGCTTTGCCCCGTTTTAAGTCTTAATTTCTTTTAAAGGCTTGATTTCGCTTAAGGTTCTTGCTCACGATTGAAGACTTTTATCGATACTATGGTTCTGGAAGGTTTATCATTACTTTACTATGGTTCCAGGAAGGTCTATCAGTCTTTAGTTTGATTTCAGGCGGATTTATCAGCACCTGCTTATCAGAAACCTGCAGTTTCAGAGGCATGAAAGCAAAACTGATACATTCTGATGAAGGGCTCCCGGATGGTTAGGAGAAGCGAATACAGATAGATGCAGACATTTGTATGAAAGAGGCAGGCATTATGAACCAAGCAGATGTCCTGGGGGTATTGCAGGACGGTATGGCCACCGCTTTGAAAAATGCAGGCTGTTTAAAGGTTTATGAAGGGTAAATTGCAACACTTTTCAAAAACAGAGAGTTTATCTTAAAACAGAGTGTGGTAAAATATTAAATTAGGGCAGAATATCATTTTCTGATAAATTCATCAAAAACCAAATTACCACCTGGTATATGATTAATCATAATTTTAATTTGCTAAAGGAGGATTCAGTAATGGCTTCGACTGTTCTTTTTGCTTCCGTAGAATACGAAAAGTATGACGCAAGTGCCACCCTTCCTGCTAAATTTGACAGATTGCTTGATCAGATGGGGCTCGAGGATGTAGTGAAGGACAAAATCACTGCAATAAAAATGCACGTGGGAAGGAATATTGGCTACACCACCGTGCATCCCATGTTTGTCAAGATACTTGTGGACAAGCTGAAAAAATTCGGGGCCAGGGTATATATTACCGACCAGGAAATAAGAGGAGCCAGAAGCAGGGGATATACCGAGGAGTACCTGGGGGTTCCCATAGTTCACGCATGCGGTGTTACCGGCAAGTATTATTATGAAAAGTATGTTGATTTCAAGACTTTCAAGAACGTGGATGTTGCCGGCCATATACACGATGCCGAAGTGATGATTGATTTCTCCCATGTTAAGGGTCATGGCGCCTGCGGCTATGGCGGAGCGTGCAAAAATATAGCAATGGGCTGCGTAACCGACAGGACAAGGGCACAGATCCACGGCCTTGAAGGCGGTATAGAATGGAATGAAGAGCTGTGCACCCATTGTGAATTGTGTATCAGCAACTGCAACCACAATGCTAACCGATTCAATGATGAAAACAAATACGAGCTTAATTTCCACCATTGCACATTCTGTCAGCATTGTGTAAAGGTGTGCCCAAGCGGCGCTCTTACCATGGATGCCAACAGGTACGAGGATTTCCAGACAGGCATGGCCATATGTACCGAAGAAGTTCTCAAAACCTTTGAACCGGGACATGTATTCTACATAAACTTCCTCACCAACATCACCGCACTCTGCGACTGTTGGGGCTTTTCAACTCCTCCTCTGGTTCCGGATATCGGGATCATGGCTTCAAAGGATATAGTGGCAATAGAAAGAGCCTCAATAGATGCCATCAAGGTTGAAAACCTTAACCCGGCCGGCGTGGTCAAAGGCAAAGTGCTGGGCACAACAGGACACCTGTTTGAAAGACTCCACGGAAAGAATCCTTTTGTCCAGCTGAGAGAGCTTGAGAAACGCGGTCTGGGTACACAGGAATATGAGATTGTGGAAGTGAAATAGTAAGGACAATTACAACAATAATTACAAGTATAACAGCAAGAATAACTGTAAACATAATTACAAGCATAATTGCAGGATAATTGAAAGGATAACCGAAAACATAATAGCAAACATAATTGCAAACAAACATAATAGCAAACATAACTGCAAATTATAACTGTAAGCACAACTGCAAACATAATTGAAAGCATAATTACAAGAATAATAATCAGAAATAACTATTTGATGAATTGACCACAATCATCAGTCGGTTTCAGTCTCCAGGCAGCTTAAAATCGCATCCGCGGTATTTTCAGAAAGAATGTTTTTATTCCTGGCAAGGATGCGGTAAAGTCCTTCGATGTCCTTTTGCCCGAGGTTGGCATGAAGGATGGACTTTACCGTATCCAGCTCGGATAAAGTCACCCCGTTACGACAAATTTCAATGATCCTTTTCAGATCGTTCCTGTTTATTTTGCCGGCAATTTTCAAACCCGTAATCTTGTCCAGAAAGCCTATCTTTTCAATGGACTTAAGCTCATCCACGGTTATGGCAAATTGGAAAGTTTTTTCGTCAAATCCGTCTTTTTGATCATCCTTCCCTGACAGTTCTTTATCCGGTCCTTCATTTTGCTCTTCCTCTGGTTCTTCTTCGGATGTCTTTTTGCCGGTATCTTCGTCAAGATGGTTTAAAACAGATCCACCATGAAAAACATATCCGTTGGGATGATTTGAAATCAAGCTGTTTCGGTCTTGATCGGTATTTATATGATTGGGATCCATATCTTTGCGTTCTATATTTCCGGCATTGCCTTTGGTGCCATTATATTCTTTAAAATACTTGTCTCCTCCATAATCCTGAGATCTGTCATAATCCCCGGAAATGTTCTTATATCTTCCAAAATCCTGAAAAGCATGCCTGTCTCCTTCATGTTCCTGGAGCAATGGAATCTTACCATCCTGAACACCAAAGGGCAACTTAACCGCACTCTTTGCTGCAATGACCGCAATCAAAATAAAGCATACCGTTCCTGCCAATTTTAAAAATTTCATAATAATAACACCTGCAAACTTTTAGTCTGCAGGTATTATTTGCATTTTCTAACAAATATATACTTCTGTTTTTCATTTGATATTAGTTTATCTGGTTATTCTCTCTATACCTTGAGCCAAATGCTTATCTCAAATGACAACCAGCCGTGATCTGCACTTGAGTTTCGCCCCTGAAACAAAAATTCTTTGAAATAAAAATGTTGAATACTACTGCAGTCTGCCCACAACCGCTTTCAGATAAGCTGCAAACTCATCCTTCAGCTCATCACGCTTAAGGGCAAACTCTACGGTAGCCTCCAGGAATCCCAGCTTGGAGCCTATATCATATCTTTTTCCTTCAAACTCATAAGCATACATGGCTTCTTCACACATGAGGCTTTTCAATGCGTCGGTAATTTGTATTTCTCCGTTCTTGCCAGGCGTTATCCTCTCAAGATGCTGGAAAATTTGAGGGGTTATAATATATCTGCCCAGGATGGCAATATTGGAAGGTGCGGTATCCTTATCCGGTTTCTCAACCATGTCTTTGATCTTGTAAACCCTGTCATCAATAAGCTTGCCGCTTACAATGCCATACTTTGAAACGTCCTCCTCTGGTACAGGCTGAACACCTATTACTGTGGTTTTATACTCGTTATATACGTCAATAAGCTGCTTTAAGCAAGGTACCTCCGAATCAACTATATCATCGCCCAAAAGGACTGCGAACGGTTCATCGCCTATAAAGGATTTTGCGCAGTAAATGGCGTGTCCGAGTCCTTTTGTTTCCTTTTGCCTTATGTAATGGATGTTTGCAAGGTTTGAAATTTCCTGGACAACAGCCAGTAAATCATTTTCGCCCCTTTTCTTAAGCTCTTCCTCAAGCTCATAGGATTTGTCAAAGTGATCCTCTATAGCCCTTTTGTTTCTTCCGGAAATTATTATTATATCCTCTATGCCTGATTTGATAGCTTCTTCCACTACAAACTGAATAGTAGGCTTGTCAACTATGGGAAGCATTTCTTTAGGCTGGGCTTTGGTGGCAGGAAGAAACCGCGTTCCAAGTCCCGCAGCCGGAATTATTGCTTTGCGAACCTTCATTTACCTACACTCCTTAAAAATAAAATAAAATTATCCTTTAAACAGCTTACAAAGGTATTCTAGCAAATGCAGCCAGTGTTTACAACAATAAGGTGGCGCGGCCACAAGCCAATCATAAAACAGACACATATGTGTTGACCGGTCATGCTCCCTTTTGCTATAATATTTTTGCAAATTGAATATCTGAACAATCTTCAGGGCAGGGTGGAATTCCCGACCGGCGGTAATGTGGCTTAAGGCCATTAGCCCGCGAGCGCAAGCTGACCCGGTGAGATTCCGGGGCCGACAGTATAGTCTGGATGGGAGAAGATTTTCAGTATCTTTGTCTGATATCATTCCCTGAGATTGTTTCAGGGAATTTTTATTTGCAAATGTAGAATGCACGCCAAACAAAACATTAGTTAAGCCTATTGCGTAAGAGACATTTGCGAAGCCTGATAAGAAGGAATTCAGACAATTGTTGAGTCAAAGGCTTGAATATTGAAATGTAAAGGGGATGAAACATAAAATGAAACTTTCGGTAAACAAACTTACAAAAATCGCAATACTTTCTGCGCTGTCTTTTATAATCATGCTTTTTGAATTTCCTTTGCCGCTCATGCCGGCGTTTCTGAAAATCGACCTCAGTGAAATTCCTGCACTTTTGGCCGCATTTTCAATGGGACCGGTCAGTGCGGTGCTGGTGGAGCTTCTGAAAAATCTTCTGCATCTTCTTAAAACATCAACTTCAGGAATCGGTGAACTTGCCAATTTCCTCGTGGGAGTGGCTTATGTACTGCCGGCGGCAATCATTTACAAGTTCAATAAGACCAAAAAGGGAGCACTCATTGCACTTGGTGTCAGCACCATATCATTGGTAGCTTTCGCTTCGGTATTCAATTACTTTGTCCTCCTCCCTCTCTATTCAAAAATTCTGAATTTCCCCATGACAGCCATTATACAGATGGGGGCAGAGGCAAACAAACGCATTGTCGACATGCGCACATTTATAGCTTATGCCATTGTTCCTTTTAACTTCATAAAAGGAATTGTGGTATCTGCAGTTGTGCTGTTAATTTATAAAAAGCTCTCTCCCATCCTCCATAAATAGTGATTTGCGCATTATCCCCCTGCACCTGAAGCCCCTGTCCCTTATACGGCAACACGATATGTGGCATCATCTTCCCCTTCTTCTCTTCTTCTCAAGAAGAATTGAGGAAAGGGAAGATGTGCTGTCGTTTTGGTTCTTGTTCCGGGGTTTATCGGATCTGGTTTTCTTTGCTGCCTCCTGCTCTGGTGCTGTTTCTTTTATTGTGGAACCCTTTACTGCGGTTGTTGAGCCCTTTACCTTGACTCCTTTCAGTACTGCTTCCTGTTCTGCTTTTTCTTTCAATGAGGTTTCCTTCGCTCCTGTTTCTCTTAATACAGTTCCCTTTGCCGCGGTTTCTTTTAAAGCTTCTTCCTTCAGCACCGTTCCCTCAGCCGCTGTTTTACTTAATGCCGGTCCCGTTTCCACGTTTTCTTTTAATATCCCGCCCTTTGTCTTTCCTCTTCGCAGTGCCGTTCCTTTTACCACTGCTCCCTTTATCGCCGCGCTTCCCATTGTCCTTATAACGCCAGAAGCCCTGCCAAAAGTATCGGAAAGAAGCTCTTTCACTCTGTTTATCGGAAGGCGCAGCCTTCTTACCGCTATGTCGGCAAGGAACAGCAATATTGCAAGCTGCAGAAGCACAGGCACCATATCCCTTATTCCGGAAACCTCCGGAAGCTCATCCGAAAAAACTTCACTGCCGTCCCTGATTATCCTGCCTCCTCCTTCTGCTGCCAGCTTTTCAAGGAAAAGAAGAGGATCCTCCCTTGATATTTCATATTCGGGTGAGTAAGGCACCACAATACCCGTATTAATGTTTTCAACTGTTTCATTCTCATCTTTCACGGCTATGTTTGCTATATATACGCCTGTTTCACCGGCATCAAATGTACCTTTGAATACTCCCGGAGAGACCGGTTCCAGCGTTATTGCCTGTTCCGTTCCGTCAGGTCCTGCAATCAAGGCTTCCACTTTTTCTCCCCGGCCTATTTTGTCGGGAGGGAAGGTCAGCTCAATATACCCTTTTCCTCTCATTATGCCGGTGTCTATATTGTAGTCTTCCGGGGATCCTTCCTGCATTACCCAGGAAATGACGTTTTTCCAGAACTGGGGAGACTCATCCCACTGCATCCACGCGGAAGTCCACATCCCCCTGGCATCGGAAGTCCAGGCAACTGTCCTGCCAAGGCCGTATTGCCAGGAGGCAAGTATGGGATCATCGGTGTCACTTGCAAATATGACCGTTGCCGTACCCTTGGGCGTGGTACCCACATATCCGTCCAGCACCGGTATGGATTCTATGCCTTTAATCATGTCGGAATATGCCTTAAGGCTGGGCGTAAATGTCCGGTTGTTTAAGTAAGTCTTCCCGGCAAGAAATGTTTCCTTTGCAAATATTTTCGGTATATCGGTAAACACATCCGTCATGTAGAACCTGCCGTTGCCCCCGAGGGCCAATGCCTTAAGCAGGGCACTGTCAGCCTCGCTGCCTACCGCCACTGTAGAAAGGGTTATTCCCGCCTGGTTCATTTCCCGCAGCAGGCTTTCATAACCTGTTTTTTCTGCCTGGCCGTCGGTCAGCAAAATGATATGTTTTAGCTTCGTATCGGCCTCCTTCAACGAGTTGTATGCCTCCTGCAATGCAGGAAGTATCTGGGTTCCACCCGAAGCCCTTATGGTTCCTATTGCATCCTGTATTCTCTTCAGATCGTCCGGCTTCCGGGTTTTCACCACCCATTGCACCGCCGAATCAAAGGCTATTATTCCGATCATGTCATCCTGGTTCAAAACTTCCGTTGAACGGATGGCCGCCTCTTTTGCCAGTTCAATCTTTGATGTCCCGTACTGGCCGTCGCTCATACTGCCTGACTTGTCTATTACCAGGACCAATCCAAGGTTGGGCATTTCCTGCTTTGGATTAATGTTCATATCTACGGGAAGGATCCTTTCAAGAATTGTGCCGTAATATCCTCCGGGGGCATAGCTGTTATCCCCTCCCGTTACCAGGAGCCCTTTTCCCTGATGCTTAATGCATGTCTCAAGGCTTGCAAGAAACCTGTCATCCAGTTTTTCAGCAGAGACATTTGATATTATGAATGCATCATACTTTTGCAGCTCTTCAACCGAAACAGGAAGGTTCTCAGGCCTTTTAACCGTAACTTCAACATCTTCTTCCAATATCCTTATAAGCTCTTTTGCCCCTTCATCATCATCCTGCACCACAAGTATCCTCGCCGCATCGCCCACATCACAAAAAGCCCACATCCTGTTGTTCAGGGTTATGGTATCGTCATGGGCTTCAATTACCGCCGAGTAGGTCACCAGTCCTTCCCTGGATGCCACATCCGAAAACACAAAGTTATTCTCCCCTTCCTGGATGTCAACCTCCATCTGTGCGGCAAGTTCCCTGTCTTTATAAAGCTTCAGGGTTCCTCTGGTCCTTACCGTGCTGTCTACCCGCGCCACTATTTCAAGTTTTTCATTCAGGTGGGAAGATTTCGGCACAATCAGCTCCTTAAGCTGGACCTCTTCCTTTTGCAGCGTTTCAACAGGAAAAATATCAAGGACAATACCTTGCCGTTGCATTATGCGCGCCTGTTTTAAAGCATCTCCGGAGTTCTCAAGCCCGTCGGTGACCAGCACCACCCTTTTTCTGCTCTCAGCAGGAATAAGTGAAGCGGCAAGCCTCAGCCCTTCTGCTATGTCCGTAAAATTTCCGTCTACTAAGGTCTGAGCTTCCTGAAACTGAATCCTTTCGGAAGGGCTGACCTCAACCGCGGCATTGCTTCCGAAGTTAACTATACCTGCTTTATCCGAAAGCTTTTTATGTTTTAAGGCCTCTCTTACAAAAGAGTTTATTCTCTCCCTGGCCGTCAGGGTGCTGTCCGAACCGTCAATGACGAATATGCTTGTTGTCTGGTTGGAAGTCCTCTTTATACCAAAGCCCGATATGGAGAGGATCAAAAGGGTTAAAACCGCCAGACGCAGCGCCAGGGCTGCCTTTTGCCTCCAACCTTTGAGCTTTAAGTTTCTTCTTGCAAAAAATATCGTGAAGACGCATACTGCCGGTATCAGTAGTAACACAGGAAGATTGCTGAAGCTAAATACCATTGGAATAAACCCACCATTCTATGCACAAAAGTAAAAGCGCAAACCACAGAAGCAGAACTTGAAGGCTAAACCCCGTCTCAACACCGCTGTTTGATGTATCGGGCCCATCCGGGGCATCCGCCGGCACACCTGTATTATCCTCAAGAAGGTTGGATTCGGCTGCGGCAGGCGGATTTACCGCAAAACGGTGAATGCTGCTGCCATCGGCCGACTTCTGCTCAAGGGTGTATATGCCTGTTTCCTGGGTGGCATCAAAAGCAGGGGCAGGAAACGGAGGAGCCACCTTTATTCTCTGTCCCGAAGGGGTGGTGACGGTAGCCTCTTCGGTTTTGGGATACAGGTTAAATTCAACTTCCTGTCCCGGATATATGCTTTCCACATTTTCGATTCCCGGTGCCAGAAGCCATTCCAGCATATTGGCCATCATTATCGGGAAGGCTGGGGTTAGCGGAAGATCGGAATTGTGGATGTCAAATCCAAGCACCACGATCCTGCTCTTATCAAGGGATCCTGCAAACGCTATGGCACCTTCGGAGGATTCCATCAGAATTTCTCCCCACTTTGGCACCTCAAGTCTTTTGGACTTGGCCACCAAAAAATCCTGGCCCTCCATGTGGGTGAGCAGCTCATGTTCAGTCAGCCTTATTTCGGGAAGGATGATTTCCTCTCCTACCTGAAGAACGATTTCCTCTCTTACTTTAAAATAGCCGTTGGAAGGAGGGTTGAACACCATTATGTTCCCGTCTTCAGGGAGGCGGGACGGCAAAAAACCGTCAAATATATAAAGGTCGTAACCCTTTAGTTCATCTGCCCCTTCAAATCCCGTCCTGTAAAGCTCCACGCCTTTCATGACCGAAAGGACCTTTTCCAGGAATATGTTCTTTTGGCTTACAAGCATTACACGGTTTGTCTTTGAAATATTCACGGCCGTCCAGGCTGAATTGTCCCCTTTAAGTGCATCTTCCGCATCAATGCGGCATTCAATTACCGTTGTTTGTCCAGGGATACCATGCCAATAGACATTTTCGGTTTCGCCTGCCATAACTTCCACATTCCTTGCATCAAATACCTTGCCGTCCACATACAGGCTTACCGGAATCACCCTGTCTTCCACACCGAAGTTTGCAATCCTGCTGAGAACGGTGATGCTGTTCTCAACCTCGGCATAGGATACTGAGGTTACGGCATAATTATCTCCGCCTTGCGAAATCCTGGAAAACTTTATATCAATACCGGGTACCTCAAGCCTTTTATCCCCATAGAGCACTACCTCGGTGCCGGGGTTCTGCCTGACGATGGACTCAATAAGGCTTACAGCATCCTCATAATTTGCTGTGCCATTTGTAACCTTCAGCCTGTTTACAGTCTCCAGCAGCCTGTTTTTGTCGCTGCTTAAATTTTCCTCAATGACTGCACTGTTTCCAATGCTTACAAGGGTTACAAGAGTTCCGGGAGACAGATTTGAAATGTAAGAGGAAGCCTGCTTTTTGGCAGCTTCAAACCTGCTGGGCTTTACATCGGTTGCCTGCATGCTGAAGGAAGTGTCCAGTACGATAACGACATTTTGGGCCTTTCCGCCGGCTGCATTGAGATATGGCCTTGCCAATGCCAGAATGAACAGAAGCATGGCTGCAATTTGAAGGAACATGAGCAGGTTTTTCCTGAGTTTCTGCCAGGGAGCATTTGCTTCAATATCCCTTAGGGTTTCCTGCCACAGGTACAGGCTGGAAACATGGAAATCCTGATGCCTCTGCTTAAGTATATAAAGCATTATTATGACCGGTATAACCCAAAGATAGAAAAAAGCCGTCGGCTGATAGAACGTCATACCGCCCTCCGCTTTCTTTCCACCACTTCCCTGACCATTAGCTCTAAGGGCATGGAAGAATCCATGAGCATGTACTCTACTCCCCTTTTGAAGCACAGCCTTTCTATGCCGGAAATAAAGTCATTGTAAACCTTTCTGTAGGTTTTCATCAAAAGCTGGGAGTATGTCACCTCAATGGCCTCTCCCGTCTCCATATCTATCAGGCGCAGGCTGTCATCAATTTCAGGATTTATTTCCTGGGGAGATAACACATGGCATATATAAACTTCCTGTTTTCTGATCTGCAGGTACTTTATTACATCCAAAAGGTTTCCTTCCGAAAACAGGTCGGAAATCAGGATGGAAATTCCCCTTTCGCTTTTCATGTTCATGTCCTTCAGGGCTGATACAAGGTCGGTGGAAGAGTTGTATTGGATATTTTCCAAAAAATCCAGCACCTGGGTAAAGGAATTTTTTCCCCTTATGGGCAGCTTTACCTTTTCCGTCCTGTTGCTAAGTGCCACAAGGGAAACGCTGTCATAGTTGGAAAGGCTGATGTATGCCAGCGCAGCTGCAAGGCGCCTTGATGCAAAGCTCTTGTTGGGCTCCCCCCAATCCATGGACCTGCTGGTATCAAGGAGAATGTGCACCCTGGCTTCCCTTTCCTCCATAAAAAGCTTTATGAACAGCTTTTCAAAGCGCCCGTATGCATTCCAGTCAATTCTCCTGTAGTCATCGCCTTCGGCATATTCCCTGTAGTCGGAAAACTCAACAGAGCTTCCCCGGCTTCTGGACTTCCTGTTGCCTGCTGCGCCGTCTGACATTATGATCTTTGAAGTTATTGCAAGCCGCTCTATTTTTTTCAGGAACTCATTGTCAAACAATTGGCTCATGTTTTAATGTAAAACCCTCCGGATTTTTATCGCTGTATTCTGCCGTGATTTCCTTATGGCAATATTCCCTGCGAACTTTCTTACCGCCAGGCTCTCCTGCTTTTCACGCTTTCATCAACCGATCATCAGTACAGATTTTTCAATTTCAGTTTCAATTTGATTTCATCATTTCCTGGATGTTCCAGAGTTATCGGCATTACGCCTGTGTCTTTTCAATTTCCTTAATTATCTCACCGATAATATCGTCTGTGCTCATGCCCTCCGAAAGGCCTTCGAAGTTGAGAAATATCCTGTGCCTTAACGCAGGGTATGCCACATATTTTATATCTTCAAAAGCAACATTGTACCTGCCGTCAAGTATGGCGCGTATCCTGGCGGCGCTTATGATTGCCTGTGCGCCCCTGGGGCTGGAACCGTAGCGTACATACTTTTGGGTCACCTGAGGAGCATATTCGCTTTCAGGGTGGGTTGCCAGCACCAGTTTCAGCGCAAACTTAAGCACCGGCCCCGCAACCGGTATCTGCCTTGCAATTTGTCTCATATTGAGGATTTCTTCTCCGTTTGTGACTGGAGAAATCTCCTCTTCTTCGCTTCCTGTGGTCATCAGGACTATTTCGGTCAGCTCTTCAAGGGTGGGAAATGGCACGTTCAGCTTAAGCATAAACCTGTCCAGCTGGGCTTCCGGAAGGGGATATGTTCCCTCCATCTCTATGGGGTTCTGGGTTGCAAGGACGAAAAACGGCTGGGGCATTTTATACGTGTTGTTTCCCACGGTTACGGTCTGCTCCTGCATAGCTTCCAGCAGAGCGCTCTGGGTTTTCGGCGTAGCACGGTTTATCTCATCGGCAAGGACTATGTTGCTGAAAACAGGCCCGGGCTGAAACTTGAACATGCCGCCGCTTTCATCGGATTTGACTATTATGTTGGTACCCACCACATCTGCAGGCATAAGGTCGGGAGTAAACTGTATCCTTGAAAATTTAAGGTCAAGAACTTTACCGATGGTCTTCACCAGCCTGGTCTTACCGAGGCCCGGCACGCCTTCCAGCAGCACGTTGCCTCCTGCCAGTATGCAGATGACTACCTGCCGTATCAGCTCTTTTTGTCCCACCATATGCTTTGCGATCTCTTTTTCAATCCGTGCCACCGTGTCAACTACTTGCTTTACATTCTCTTCATTTGCCTTTGGTTCCATCCTTTATTTCCCCTTTTAATCATTATTACATTAAGCTGCCTATATTGCGTTTTGCTTGTTATTAAATCTTTCTGCCCATATTGCGTTTCTATGTCTATTGGATTATTGCCTCGCCAATTAAGTTAAAATCATCTTTTCATTATGGCCTTTTGTAACGATTTTTGGTCCGGATTCAGGATATGTTTATTCCAGTGAGGAAAAGTACTCCCTCACAATATCCTTCATCCCGGGCGGTATGG
>JAMNYG010000193.1 GCA_023622945.1 Bacillota bacterium
AATGCGCCTGTACTGCTCTTTCTGGCAGGCGGCCCCGGAGGTACCCAGATGGCTGCAGTACGGCATGAGCTTGCAGAGCTTGAGAAGCATTTCGTAGTTGTCAACTGGGACCAGCCAGGCTCAGGAAAGTCCTATAGTGCAGAAAAAATCAAAAATATCACCCCCGAAACCTACATTCAGGATGGTTACGCCCTGACCGAATACTTGAAGGAGCGTTTTTCCCGGGAAAAGATTTATCTTATAGGCGAGTCGTGGGGCAGCGCATTGGGAATTTTCCTTGTTGACAAGTACCCTGAGTCCTATCATGCATTGATCGGCACAGGGCAAATGGTGGATTTTGCCGAAACCGAACGGATAGATTATGCAAAGGCTATGGAAATAGCGCGATCCAAAAATGATACAAACATCATAAAACAGCTTGAAGCAAATGGTGTTCCGCCCTATTACGGAAAGGACGTAACATGGAAAAGCGCAGTGTACCTTAATTATCTCAGCGCTTATATGGACAGCAACCCTCAGATTTATAATCCCGGTTACAATACTTTACGTGACATCGGTTCCTCCGAGTATGGGCTGCTTGATAAAATTAACTTTTTCCGCGGCATCATCAATACATATGATCATGTGTACCAGCAGCTTTATACCATCGATTTGAGAAAGGATTACAACAAACTTGAAGTGCCTGTCTATTTCTTCCTTGGCCGCCACGATGTCAATGCGCCTACAGCGTTGGCAGAGGAATACGCGCAGGTTCTTGAAACGCCAGACAAAAAAATTGTATGGTTTGAGCATTCCGGCCACAGCCCGTGGATAAACGAGCGGGATAAGTTTGTAAGGGAGGTGCTGGCATGCTTTTCAGAAAACAAAATACAGGAGTAGAACAGAATTTAAGAATAAGGAGGTTCAAGAATATGCATCCGAAACAAAGGTGAAGAGCTGCAGATTCAGGTTGCCCATGAATCCGGGCAGATTGATCTTGCGGTAACAGGCAAAAACGGCAGTGAGCCATACACAGGAAACGATCTTAAATCATGTTTGTTCACTGTAAAAGTTTCAGAAACAGACAACTATCGAATTTGGATCATCGGCAATGGCGCGACCGGAAAGGTCATTGCCAAGAATGTGGGGAGTGCTGTTGAATAAGCGATTATGACGAAAAACGGGGTTTCCTGTAATGATGTAGGTATACTGAATCAACTGGAATTAACACAAACCTGAATAACCGATAAAATACTGAAAAACATTAAAATCATGCAGATGTCAACATAACTAAAGGGCTTGCCGGTGTTATAAAGCACCGGTAAGCCCTTGTCAGTTTAGTTCCTGCAACCTGACCATTATAACGGGAGATTGCTAAAACATGTGGCTCTGCGCCCTCACATTTCAAATTTCCCGGAGACTGATTTTGGAAATATAAACACGGCTGTGTAAAACTTTTTCTGTAAATCAGTTTTTTATGAAAATTTTCAAATAGGCTTGTAAGCCAGATTCTGGCCTGCAAGCCCATGATTATAATATATCCCATTATTATAATATATAGTGAAAAGCAAATGCATTGTATGGAATGGACTTCATTGCACCCTTCCTCGTTGATTCCAAGGTTATATAAGCTGCCAGCTTGCGAGTGACGTTATTATCCGGGAACTTTCCCGGTTTTTGCCACAATAAAACAGCCTCACATGACTTGATATTTTATTATAGAAGGCTGCTTTACAGACTTTTTTCATACTCTCGCTCAAGGTCACAGATTTGCTTTTTTATCATCTCAATTTTCTGTTTAATGGAATTATTTTGAGAACTATTTCCTTGCAGAGATTGACTTTGAGCTGCTGATGTTAAAATTGCCTGTCCTACACTGACAATAAAATTCCCAAGTGCATTTTGTTGGTCTGAGTCAAGATTGTCTATCAAAAGGATGCCTATTAATGAAGCGAGCAATGAAAACTGCTTTGGTTGCAAAGAAAACAACAATTCTGCCAATGGATTAATATGGCTGTTATCTTTGCACGAATCATAGGACATGCTTTTTTTGCTATAACTCATACCAGTTCTTTCCCTTCGATATTTCAAACCTTAACATATGTTTTCATACCCTCTTCTATCAATATATGCCTTTGGATTATAAAGTGGGTAAATATTCACTGCAAAAGCAAGAATTTATGATAATCCTGTCTCAGCTTAAAAAACTTTAAATTAAGACCACCGGCAATGCCGATGGTCTTGAACATTCTTGGAAATTAACATTCTATGAATTTATCATCCTCGGAACAACAGAACATATACTAAATCTTAAAACAGCGGTTTACCATTTTATGGTTTTAAACTGAGGCAGCCATGGCTCATTTACCCTAAACATCTCGCTTACCATGTCCTTTATCTCCTGCAGGCTCAATACTGCCGATGTCAACGGGTCAAAGCATATTGCGTGGAAGACTTTCTGGGGATCACCCGTTATAGCCGCCTCAACAGCCAGTTCCTCGCACCTTGCACTTATATTGTTCAGTATGGCAAGGTGATCCGGCAGAGGTCCTACATGAATGGGCTCAAATCCGCGCTTCGAAGCTATTACCGGAACTTCAACGCAGCATCCGTAAGGAAGGTTGTCTATCAGGTTGGTATTTGGCACATTACCGTTAAACTTATACATGGTTCCATCGCCGATAGTTGCATTAAATATGTACGCGGCGTATTCGTCCCCTCTGTTTAAATCAACCTCTTCCTGGTCAAGCCACTGTCTGATTTCATCTTCCCATGTGTCTTCTCTCTTCAGGTATTGTTCCAGTATGAAGGCGTGCTTTCCCGGATTCCAGTTGGTACCATGGGTGCAGTATTTCTCGATCAGATCGGGCCTCTTCCTGAACCATGCAACGTATTCCGAGTTGTGGCCGCTTGATTCGGTTACATAATAGCCCAGGTGCAGGAACATCTCATTCCTTACAATCTCTTCGTTGTATATCTCGGGCTTTTTCACTGCTTCCCGGAGCAGCGGATACGCATCCTTGCCGTTCCATTTAAACTCAAGGTACCAGGCCTGATGGTTGATTCCTGCACAGAGGTACGTTATCTCTTCCAACGGTGCACCTATCCATCTTGCCAATCTCCGCGCAGTTCCCTGAACGCTGTGACAAAGCCCGGTAACTTTTACCTTGGTTTGTCCCTGCATTGCCCTGCAAAGCATCGCCATCGGGTTTGTATAATTTAAAAATATGGCATCGGGGCAATACTTTTCAATGTCCCTGCAAATATCCAGCATTACCGGGATGGTTCTTAAGGCTCTGAATATACCTGCAGGTCCCCTGGTGTCTCCAACGTTGATATCCACACCGTACTTCTTCGGTATTTCAATATCATGCCTCCAGACATCAACGCCCCCTGCCAAAATCGTGCAAACAACGCCGTCAGCGCCGTCAAGGGCTTCAGCCCTGTTCTTTGTGGCAATAACCTTTGCAGGATAGTTTCCCGCCCTGATGATCTTCTCAACGGCTCTGGTTATATAGTTAAGCCGCTTGTCATCAATGTCCATCAGTGCAATCACGCTGTCCTGAAGTGCCGGAAACGTCAGGATATCCCTGACCAGGGCTCTGGTAAACTCAAAACTTCCTGCGCCTATAAAAGCGATTTTTTTCAAGTTTCTCACTCCTTATATTTTTTTTGCCTAAGAAAATTTTACTAATATTTCCTTCATTTTTTCAACTGCTCCTTCAATATATGAATGCTTTGTTGAAAACAAAGCCCAGGATATGTTTGATGGAGAGAATCAAACTTAAATAGAAACTTACTCAGGCCAGGATATATCCTGGAAAGTTTTTGTCCTGGCAGATTCTCTGGCCTTGATGCACATAAGTGCGCTAAGCAAGCCTGCATCCAGTGGTGAAACCGATTCCGCCTTTTTGTTAACCACATCAATGAAGTTTAAGGCCAGGGCCATGTCTCCCCCGCCATGTTCTGCGTTCTCAGCGGTAAACTTGTAGCTTTCGACCCTGGAATCAAAATGCATGTATACCTTCAATTCATCCTTATACCAGTCAAATTCCAAAGTCCCCTTGTATCCTATGAATCTGGCTCCTCTGGCAGCCGCCTGCTTTCTTGAATAGAAGTTCTGTGAATAAACCACGTGCATGCCGGTCTCATATTCTATTATCGCGCTGCCTGAATCTTCGTTTCCTGTATCTATAGCAAAGCAACAGCCTTCTCCGTGCCTCTTTTCATTTGCAAACAGTTCAAGGTTTCTTGGGCTTTCAGGGCAGGTATGTGCATCTTCGCATTTGTCACAGGTTATGCCTGCCGGCTTGTTGCCTTTAAATATCTGTTTTGAAGTGACGGCACACACCCTTACGGGTTTTATGCCCAATATATAGTTGATGTAGTCAAAGTCATGGGTTGCTTTCTGAAGAAACAGTCCTCCGGTTTCTTTTTCGTCCCTGTACCACCCCTGATAATATACAAGCCCGTAAGGTACGTTGTTAACAGCCTGAACGTGTTCTACGGTGCCTATTTTCCCCGAATCAATTATTTCCTTGGCAAGTTTCACCATCGGAGTAACCCTGAGCGGGAATGAAACCACTATGTTTTTCGGGCTTCCGTTTTCCTCATAAACTCTCTTTAATGCAACCAGGTCCTCCATTGTGGTGGCCACAGGCTTTTCCAAAAAAAGAGGAATGTGATGTGGAATTACCTTCATGGCCATCCTGGCATGAAGGGAACATCTTGTTCCAATGCATACCCCGTCAAGCTGACAGTCGGACAGCATATCTTCCACATCGGTATAAAATTTGACCTTGCCACCGTAACCTTCACTTTCCAGCCTTTTCTTTATTTCTTCATTACGTACGTCAACTATTGCAGCCAGAACATTCTCTCCCGCAAGAGCCTCCATCTTCTTGATCATATGGCTTATGCGTGCTCCGTATCCTATTACGCCCAATCTCATATATAATCCCCCTTTATTAACCCGTTTCGGGCTGATTCTACACAAGCAGTCTGTGAAACTGATTCATCATTCTTTTATCGCGCCTATCATGGTCCTCCTGACAAAGTACTTCTGCAGGAACGGATAGATGCAAAGGATAGGCAATCCTGTAACTATATAGGTAATCCTATAACTATAATGATAGCATATTTTCTCTGCATTGCAGCAAGGTTCTTTGCATCTTATGGAACCATGTCATTGTGCAACAGATTGTGTGTTTTCTATCAGCACTTTTGCCAGATACAGTTGAAGGGGCTGCAGTTTCTGGTTGTGCAGGTATATTGAATCGCTAAAGTAACTGTTTCAGTGACCTGCCGCATAATACATGATTAAAACTGCAATTATAGGCATGGACAAAGGCATGACAATTCTGGTCAGAATTACAAAATCATTGGCTCCTTCATGTTTTTTGCAATAGCTCGCGCCAATTGTTGAGCCCGTTTCCCGGAAGTCTGTGACGCTTATCAATGAAGCCATAATCCGAGATATGCAGAGAATAAATTTTCATTCTTCCTGTGCTATCTTTTGTTGTATAATCAAGGCAATTTTTCGGAAAATCAATTATATTCATATATATTCATATAGTAGAAACACTACTTATTTGCGTTTAAAAATCTTGAAAAGATCAAATATACTGAAAGTGGTTTTGTTATAGATTCTATTATATGCAGCCTTTTTAGGGTTCGTAAGCCAGCCCCAACCTTTTGGAGCTTTCAAGCCTAAGCTGTGACGCATATATCTTTTTAAACTTGTTCTTGCTGCAATACTTTTTCTAATACTTGGTTTTCTCATACCAAATTTCAATAACATCACCTCATTTATTTCCTCACCTAAAGCTCCTATACCTCGACAACTTCCTTAAGTAGTAACCTATTATTAAATGCTCCCCGTTCTTCAGCCTTTCTTT
>JAMNYG010000189.1 GCA_023622945.1 Bacillota bacterium
TGAAAAAATGACGCAGTTTCATTGGGATACACATTATCATCCATAATTATGCAGCAATACAATATATGTCCATATGGCTTGTTTTGAAAAAGATGAAAATCTGTGATTGAGTGATTATATGTGAGAAAAACGAAGAATTATTAGGGAGGATGTTATTTATGAGCAAGGTTATATTCTGGGATTTTCACGGCACACTGGCTTACAGGCCGAAAATGTTCATATCAAGCCTCAGGATGGTGCTGGATGAACATGAAAAGGATCATAAAATAACTGACGAAAGCATTGGACAATGGCTGCAAAGCGGATTCCCATGGCATGAGCCTGAAAAGGAATACCTGCATCTCTGTGAACCTGAGGCATGGTGGGATAATATTTGCAAAGTATTCGAAAAGGCATATATTATGAATGGAGTTTTGCCTGAAAAAGCATGTGTTTATGCGAAGGAAGCGAGGAAATACATTATTGCTCCTGAGCATTTCAGCCTTTATGATGATACCTTGGAAACCCTGAAGTACATAAAAGAATATGGATACAGGAATATAATTTTGTCAAACCACATACCTGAGTTGCCGGAAATTGCGGAGAGCCTGGGACTCATGGAGTACGTTGATATCTGCATCTCATCGGCCAATGTGGGATTCGAGAAGCCCAATCCAAAGATATTCCGGTATGCTGTTGAATTGGCTGGCAACCCTCAGGAGGTCTGGATGGTTGGCGACAGCTTGAGGGCAGATGTCCGTGGAGCTGAGGCTGCCGGCATGAGAGCCATCCTTGTGAGGAGACCGACTGATGAACCGGTGAAGTATTTTTCGCCGGATCTGAAAGGTGTAATAAAGCTGATATGTCAGGAAAATGATTAATATTAATAAAGTATTGATTATATTTTAAACGTACAGGATTTTGTTGGATAGAATATTATTTGAGGGAAACTTCCGTGATAAAAACTGATAAGCGGACAAGCTGATTGAACCGTATCTAACCATGTTCAAATGGTTCAGCCTTGATAAATACAAAAAAGTAATATGAACAAATAAACATGACATACTGCTGTCGTGTTAAGAATGATATTTTAAGCATAATCGGGATGAAGAGCAATGCTAAGGGCACTGACGCAGTCAATGACAATGACGTGACGAAGGAAGATGAAAAATGAAAAAGGAGTTTTCTGAAAAACCTGAAAAAATAACCGAAGCGTGACCCGGAGTGCTTACCGTTTTTTGCGTGACACGGGGACGGGGGTTGTGTCACCAAGTGACACAACCCCCCGTTGATGAAATAACAAGTCTTGATGTGCTAAAGGAAAGGTTATATACTGCAATAAAGAACAGCATATGTGTTGCTTTTCGTGGAGGGGGATTTATTTGATACTTTCAGGTCTTGAGATAAAGAAGCATATCGGCAAAGAAATAATAATTGAGCCTTTTGATGAAAAATACCTTAACCCTAACAGCTACAACCTTCGGTTGCATAATGAGCTTTTGGTGTATGAAGAAGAAGTATTGGATATGAAAAAACCCAATAAAACCAGAAAGATCATTATTCCGGAAGAAGGGCTTGTACTGGAGCCCGGCAGGCTGTACCTGGGAAGGACGGTAGAGTACACAAAAACCGACGGATTTGTTCCAATGCTTGAAGGGCGTTCTTCCATAGGAAGGCTGGGGCTCTATATTCATGTGACCGCAGGGTTTGGCGATGTCGGTTTCAGCGGTTACTGGACATTGGAAATACAGTGCGTTCAACCCGTCAGGATTTATCCGGAGATTGAAATCTGCCAGATATATTATCACACGATAAAAGGTGATTATGAAAAATACGGCAGCGGCAAATACAGAAGCGGAAAGTATCAAAACAACACCGGTATACAGCCGAGCCTGTTGTACAAGGATTTTGAAAAGTGAGGTTTAGTCATGATAATTCGAGAAGTAGAAGAATACACGAGAAAATTACAAGCACTGCAAGTCCCATAGATGCAAACCGGAAAGTAATACTTGTACTTTCACAATTTGCTTTTAATTCTCTGTTCAGGTTTCAATACGTTAATTATTATATAAATCTCTTTGTAATGCGTCATGCAAATATTAACACCATTATGGTTTTAAGTAAAACCATGACAGACGGTCTCTTATAAAGCTAAGACAAACAATACGGACGAAATCCGACATCGGTTAACCATATGGAGACAGGTTACCGTAGACAGACGTTTATATTTATATACACTTATGATAAACTTAAGGTGAATGTATAGTTAAAAATTTCCTGCATATTATTTATTAACATCCGGATCACAAATGATTTCTTGCTTCAACTGACGGCTTCATTACCGGCATATTCATTCTGCGCCTGATTTACAACAAGCATCTAAACTAAGGTTATCCTTATGAACCCAAGCGTTATAATGGGACGGTTCCATTATGGAGGTGGCGTAATGGAAAGATGCCTGTTATCGGTTGATTGGGACTATTTTGTATATACAAACAAGAATAATTGGGGTTCTTATTTGGAAAGCAAAAGGAGCCTGCTGGATCTTTGGTATAAAAGATTCATCCAGGAGAAGGCTATGGGAAGGGATATTCGCAAGTCATTTCACCTTTCTTCAGAAATGAACACATTCTGGGAGAGTATTAAAAAACACTTTCAGTTCACAGATGAAGTAAAAGTACATGTTTCGGATTCGCATGCTTTGTCCTATGACATAGCCATAGAAAGTGACTGCAAAACAGTTTGCCTTTTCGATTCCCATGCCGATCTTGGTTACGGAGGGATTTCTTCACTAAACTTTGAGGTCAATTGTTCCAACTGGCTTGGAAAACTCCTTAAGGAAGGACACGTTAAAGAAGCCGTTATTTTTTACAGCACGCATACAAAAGAAAAGCCTGAATTTTTCAAACAGATGAACAGCATTTTTAACATTAAGTACTGCAATCTTGATGATTTGGATAAAGAATATAAGGTAGGGGCTATTCACATATGCAGGTCGGGTGCATGGACTCCTCCGTGGCTGGACATGAAATTTGCCAGATTTGTTGAAGCTTTGGGAATTCCATATGAAAAAACCGACTGTCCGGAGAGAAAGTGGGATCCAGACAATATCAGCTTTGCAGATCAGATTAAGTACCTGATGGCATAAAATTAGTTGAACCATAAATACAAAAGGAGATTTACTATACTACGCAAAATAGTTTATAGTAAACATATATGAATATCTGATAGCTGCGTTTAAAGCCGGGAATTTCTGAAAATATTCCGTTAATGCTTCTGAAATGCAGAACACATGGGAAGAAAGCCAAGTGTTTAGTGTATAAGGAGGATGGACAAATGATCTATGTTGAGAATGGGCCGATTTCTGCAAAGCAGATAGGCGACCTGCGCGAGGCGGTTGGTTGGAACAGAATGGAGAGCTGTTTTGAAAGTGAGCTCAGGTCTTCTTATTTTCATATTGGTGCATTTGACGGCGAAAAGCTTGTCGGATATCTTGAAGTTGTTTCAGATGGTGTTACGGATGCCTATATTCAGAATCTGATAGTACATCCCGAATATCAGGGCAAGGGCATAGGGACGGAGCTTATGAACAGGACAATTGCTTATTTAAAAGAGAAAAAGATTTACATGATTACTGTTATTTTTGAAGAAAATCTTCTGCCGTATTACAAACGCTTTGGATTTACACCTATGCTCTGCGGTCAGCTGCAGACATATGAGACGGATTGAAATGAATACTTGCATGAATATTACCTGCAGGAAGTTTACTCCCGAGTATATTGATGCGATTTGGACTGCAGCATGCAGCGGCGAATTTATTAACATGAGATGTTTGAATAGTTAAACTCTATTGGATATTTAAAATGCATATGATTATGTTAAAGTCCTGTGCCTGTCAAATAACCTGGGCGATGGATGATAAGGAAGGAATCTGTTATTCATTAATATTCTTAAAGCGGTATAAATGGAGGCTTGACCGTGAGCAACTTCGAATGGCTGTTATTTGACATCGGCGGAGTTTTGATTGAGCTGGCTGGTTCACCGAAAATTTTGGAATGGATGAACTGGCGTGTGGACAGGGAAGAAATGAGTAAAATGTGGTTAAATTCTGACTCCGTCAAGGCATATGAAACCGGTAAGATTACAACCCTTGAGTTTGCAGAAAGCATAATAAAAGAACTGGACCTGTCTGTTGAGCCTGATAAATTCATTGAGGATTTTACATATTTTACCAAAGGATTTTATGACGGTGTAGAAGAGCTGATAAGGAAACTGTCTGAAAAATATTCCATTGCCACTCTTTCCAATACAAATGAAGCCCATTGGGATAAACTGTGCAGAGTAGATAATTTTGATAAGCTGATAACCAACAATTTCCTGTCATTTAAAATCGGATACATGAAACCGGATAAAGAAATATATTTAAAAGTTTTAGAGAAATTGAACTGTGATCCGGACAAGATAATCTTTTTTGACGATAGCATAAATAACGTCGAAGCTGCAAGAAAAGTAGGCATGCATTCAAGGCTTGTAAACGGGTTTGCTGATTTAAAGAAACAGTTGGCTGAACTGGGAATCTTATAGGCGGGTGTAAAAAGTACTTTATATTTAAGGCACAGGCTCTATAAAGTTAAAACTGCTGAACCAATGGCTTGTCTGCAGGAGCGGACAAGCCTGGTGATTTTTTATATGCGCTCAGCAACCTGGTATAGGCCGTGTTACTCAATTTATAGAAATAGGAAGGAATAATCGAAATGGCAAAAGTAGAACTGACCAATATGGTGATGATTCAGGATAAATCCACGGGAAAAGTGCTTGTTCAGGAAAGGACAAAAAGCTGGAAGGGACTAGCTTTCCCGGGTGGGCATGTCGATGAAGGTGAAAGTATTGTCGACTCAGCAATTCGGGAGGTAAAAGAAGAAACGGGGCTTGATGTAAAAAACCTGAGATCGTGTGGGGTAGTTCATTGGAGCAACAACAAAACCTTTGACAGATTCATGGTTTTTCTCTTTAAAACCACTGATTTTGAAGGTGAGATCATTAAAGAAATGGAAGAGGGTAAAAACTACTGGATTAGCGTTGACGAGCTCAGTGGATTGAAAACTGCTAACGGCTTCCATAATTACCTGCCATTGTTTCTTGAAGACCGATACAGTGAAGCTTTTGCTTCCTGGAATGATGATGAACCGTATGAATTCGTGTATAAATAAGAAACCGAGAAATAATGGATATAAGATATCTTAACAGTGCGTCTTATTATGCCGGCTGTAATACAGGAGGGTTAAAGGGAATAACCGGATGATAAGCGGAAGCGGTTGGAATACTTTGCCCGGATAGATTCACTTGACGCTATGGAAAAGAGAATACCCGAAGCTGAAGAATGGTTCAATGAAATGGCTAAGGAGATGGAGAGTAAGCTTCAATGAACATGTTTAATGCTGAAATCAGCGGCTGGTCATCGTGGGGGAGAGTTTTTCAGTCAGTCAGGGATTTCGAGCCTCTTATAAAATACATATTCAACCGTCATAAATTACCCTTTACAGAAGTTAAAAACTGCATACCGGGTACAAATGCAGTTTTTAAGGTCGGTGGCCTTGTTGTAAAGATATTTGCTCTCCGGGAATCAGGTATGGACACCGAGTCTGATTACAGAACCGAGGTGTTCGGCATTGAACGGGCAAACAGGCTTGGTATATCTTCACCTAAGCTTCTGGCAAAGGGAACAATAAAAGACAAATATGTGTTTCATTATATTATAATGGAGCATATATCGGGAAACTCTCTTGGACAGCTTAATAACTTGATGACTGATGAGGAAAAGGTGAAATATGCAAGGCAATTGCGCGAAATAACATACAGAATGAACACGCCCTGTGAGCCTTTCAACCATATCGATATTGTAAACAGGGCAATGAATTGCAAACGTTGGGGTAAATTCCCCTTGAGCTTTCAAAGTGAGCGTATAGAATACTTAAAGCAATATAGAATAATAAACCCTGTATATGTTCACGGTGACCTGAATCCAGACAATATATTGATTGATGATTCCGGAAAGCTTTTCATAATTGACTTCACGGATGCAGTGCTGGCTCCTGTTGAATACGAGCTTGCGGTGATAGTATGCGAACTGTTTCATTTTGAAAAGCCCTATATGACAGGATATTTGGGTGACTATGACTCGGAGGAACTTGCTCAAAAATGCTTTGACGGACTGCTTCTGCACGATTTTGGTTATAACATTATACACGACAATCTTGGACATATTGATGAAATGACAAGCCTTGATGTATTAAGGGAAAGGTTATATACTGCGATAAAAAGAAACAACCGTTGCAGTTAAGCATTAATTTCTCCTTTGACATTGTCTGAAATATCCAATATAATAAAACTGATGCAGCATGCTGCAGGCGTTTATTTCTGCAAGAAAGGAGTGGATTTGTGATGGCAAGAGATTTTGAGGTGGTTTTTGTATAACTGAATAACGGCACAGGTACGCAAAATACCACCATTAGCTGTGGATTGGTTTTTGTGTTACCTATGCAGCTTCTTTCGAGCAACCAGGCGGCATGGGCACAATAGCTGACTAAAGTCAATGTTCAGCCCAAAATCGTGTATATATCAACAAAACGGCAGTAGCACGCATTGGTAGCGTGTTTTTTTGTTGCCTTTAAGGTAAGGGTACACACCTTTCTGAACTGGAAGTATTCCTTTTGCGTTAAGAAATGTTCCCTTAATAGGAATGTCTTTTTAGCCCGCAGGTGATCAATATCTGCGGGCTTCTTGTGCCCATTTTCAGGTTGCCAAATCTAATCATTTTGAGCAAGAGGAGAGTGGTGATTATGAAAAAAGTGAAAAGCACTTTTGATTATATAAAGGAAATCCGTAATATTTGGGTGATAAACCTCCGGACAAGGGTGCAGGAAAATAAAATTAAGAACAAAAAGAAGCGCAGGCAGGAAGAAAAGAAATTAATAAAGGATGGATTTGAACCTTAGCTTCAAGTATTATAATTTTTCAAAATTGAAAAATGAGAGGGTGATTTAAGGTATGAATCAATATATAAAGTCTCAAAAAAATAATGAAAACCTTGTAA
>JAMNYG010000125.1 GCA_023622945.1 Bacillota bacterium
CCGGCTCTTCCCACGCGTCTATGACCAAATACCCAGTGTCGGACCCGTCCCCGCTCGACTTGCATGTGTTAGGCACGCCGCCAGCGTTCGTCCTGAGCCAGGATCAAACCCTCTAATAAAGCTTTATCATTAACCCTGGCCTTATCCTGACTAAATGCAGGAAGCGCCAAGGCTTCTTTTCGCTTCATAGAAAGCCTCTTTGGCTCTTTCCTTACTGACTTGCAGTCTGCAAGCTGTTCAATATGCCTCGACCTGCGTCTCGGCATGTTCAACGAGGTCCTTTACGACGTAAGCTTATGCCTTACGTCCATACACTGTTCAGTTTTCAAGGTCCGTCACCCGTCGCCCTTGTGAGAGCGACTTTTATATACTACCACGCTGTGCTGCCTTTGTCAATATGTTCTTTCAAATCAGTGTCAAGAGGTTCAGTACCTGCTTGCATCCCGCTTAATAAACCGATTTTGCTAGATAATACGTTTTATCTTGATAACAATTACTAAATCCCTATATTCCTTTAAATTATTACATTATTCTCTGCCTTCATATACAGTTTCATATAACACCTGGTTTTTCATGAAGTGCATTTCATTTTCACTTATGATGTATCAATATTTATACGGAATTTATATCAATTATCTGTCATGCGATGATGTTTTCACATATCATGCATCACTTCCCTCAGTTTTCTCAAGTCTTCTATATAAGTGTCTTTTAATTCTCTGTTATATATTATGCTTGCAGGATGGTAGAGAGGGAAAAGTATATATTCTGCCCCCATGATTTTTACGCTTTTCTTCTCGCCGTGCATTGACCCAATGCTTGCGCTAAAATCTCCGGTCACCGATTTCAGCGGTACGTTGCCCAGGGTTACTATATATTTGGGATTTATTATTCTGATTTCCCTGTGGAGAAAGCCGGCGTTTTCAACAATATCAGCCTTCGAAGCAGGTCTGTTCACAACATTGCCCGATTTGGGATTTATTTTTGAAAGCCTGTATTTAATGGCATTGGTAATAAATAATGAAGCTCTGTCTATTCCTGATATCTCGAGAAACTCGTCAAGGTTTTTTCCCGCCATGCCCACAAAAGGCCTTGAGAGCCGCACTTCATCTTTCCCGGGAGCTTCTCCAACCAGCATAACCTCAGAATCAACATTGCCTTCTCCCAGAACTATTTCTTTTCCTTCGAACCTTTCCCTATATTCATCATATAAATCCTTCAGCATTTCATTCTTAACCATTAAACTAACCCCTAACTCAGCCTGTGGCCTTTTTAATTTCACGAAGTTTTTCTCTTACCTTTTTAAAATCCTCCCACATCAGTACTTTTTTGGAGTCATCCCTCAGCAACGCTGCAGGATGAAACGTAGGCATTATCCAGAAGCCTTTCCGCTCTATCCATTGACCCCTTATCTGAGTTATCCTTGCGCTTCTGTCTATTATATATTTTGCTGCCGTGCCTCCAAGGCAAACAATGATTGATGGCCTCACAAGCCTTACCTGCTCCCTGAGAAAAGGCAGGCACTTTTCAGCTTCATCATCGGTAGGCTCACGGTTTCCAGGCGGCCTGCATTTTACTATATTGGCTATATAATAATCATCCTGGCTTATCATCAGCGCATTAAGCAGTAAGTCAAGCAACCTGCCCGCAGGCCCGACAAAAGGTAATCCTTGCAGATCTTCCTGCTCTCCCGGCCCTTCGCCTATCAACATCATCGGTGCATTTTGGCTGCCCCGTCCGATAACAATGTTGGTCCTCGTAATGGCCAGATCACACCTTCTGCAATTTGTGCATTCTTTTATTAATTGTTCCCAAGAAAGCATAATCAGCATGCGCCCCTTTTTGTATATAACATAAGTATATCAGTATTGATAGGGTTTATCAATTTTCAGAACATTGCCTGCGGTATAAGGTCAGCGCGTTCAAAACCAGTTAAGCGGATGCGATCTTCCAGAACATCTGAATGTTATCTTTTAAAACAGGATATCATCTCATCAAACGTATATCATCTTATTGTCAAACGTATATCACCTTTTCAAAGAATATACCAGGCAAATAATAAGAAATTCCAGAACCTGCCGGGTTAATTGGATGAAGATATTAAGCCTTGATTGGTCTTCCGCTCCTTCCACAAGGGCTGATGCCTTTATAGCTGAAAAGCTGAATATAAAATCCAGGCATCTTTCCAAAAATGTACCGAGTATAAACATAGCAGTAAGTTTAAATGCATCCCGGATACCGGAAGGCTTGACAATATACATGATCAAGAGCATCATAAGGACAACATCGGCCGGAAACTTCAATTCCATATAAATGCAATACGGTACACATACAATCATCATTCCTGCAATGAAGCTAAGTACAATAAACTCAATTAGAACTTTTTTATTGGGTTCATCGCGTTTTGTAAGAATAAACGCAAATATGGCCGGAAACATATATTTGGTCGTAGATGATGCAAGAACATTGAACAGATTATGAGCTGTCCTGACAAAATCTACCTTTGACATGGCACTTATCAGTTCCAATCCGTACATGCAATTATTCCTCCTGAATAAATTTATTGAATTGCAGAGAAACTATCATATCGGGAAAACCAACTACATGTTATTGCCGTTTTCTCCATACTCAATTAAATCTGTAATAACTTGGCTAATTGACACTATACCATAGAGTATAAATTTGCATTTTGTAAATGTCAATAGATTTGTTTACAATTTGTAAATTTACATAATCTTAGAAAATAAACATGCTATATTAAAACTATCACTACATACTATTACTGCGTGTTGAGGAAAATCAGCATGACTTTCGGACAAAGACTGAAAATGCTCAGGGAAGAACGGAATTTAAGTCAGGTTGCAGTCAGCAAAATGTTAAATATAGCAAATTCCACTCTTTCCCTGTATGAATCAGATTACAGAAAACCTGACTATGATATGTTGATAAAGCTGGCCAAATTTTATGATGTATCAACCGATTATCTTCTGGGCCTTTCCAAGGAAAGAAAACTGCCCGCAAGGCAGGACAGAAAAATTCATCTGCTTGATGTGACTGGAGTGCCTGAAGAAGCCATAAAGCTTATTGATGAGTATGCCCAGTTCATAAAAGACAAGTACACATCATACAAAGACAGCAGGAAAAGACAACCGGAAAAGTAACCGAAATTACTTTGCAAATTTCTCATTTATCAACTCTCTGGCTTTTTCCCAGTCGCAGATGAAGTAGGATATCCCGTCCACATACCTCGAATCACCGGGCAGAGTAAACATTTCAACATTCTCTGGGTTGAAACCTTTTATATAATCCAAATAATATACAATATCTCCTATTTCAATATTTGTTTTCATATGTTTTTTCAGAATGGAGAAAATTTCATCCACCCTGGAAATATATTTAAAACTTGACTTCTGCTTAATAAACGCCTTTATGAATTCCTGCTGGGCTTTTATGCGTCCCAGGTCTCCATCCTCGTAACCCTGACCGTTCCTGTTTCCTTTCCTGTATCTCACAAACTGTTCGGCTTTTCTGCCGTCAAGTACCTGCCACCCTTTCTTTAGGTGTATGTGAAGGTTCTGTGCAGGATCATCATAGTCCATATTAAAAGGAACATAAAACTCCACCCCCCCGAGGGTGTCCACAATCTCTCTGAAACCGCGAAAATTAAGAGTTATATAGTAATGGACCGGCATACCGGTATATCTTTCAACGGTATCTATTACAAGCTTCTCCCTGCCTATTGCCATCATGGCATTTATCTTCCAGGGCTTGCCCTTAAAATATACCCTTGTATCCCTTGCAATGGACAGAATGTTAAGTTTGGCATCCTCCGGCTTGAAATTCATCAGTATGATTACGTCGGATCTTACTTCTTCATCATCCAACCCGAGTATTAATATGTTTACAGGCTTGGGAATCTTTTCTTTTCCGTCTTGCTTAGTCTCGGATTCCTTATCCGCCACCTGCTTTTCAATTACTCTTTCATTGCCCTGGTCCTTCTTTTCTTCAATAGCAACTTTTTTTATAGGATCCTGACTGATCTCATGGTTTCCGTAACCTTCACTCTCAGGAATATTTCGGCTATGTCCTAAATCCGCATAGGACATAATATATATGCCGCTTAGAAACAAAGTTATGGAAATACAAATACATGCAAGCAATAAAAATCTGCTATACATAATCCACCTCTGTGATGATTATTATTTGCCTGCATGAATTTTTAAATTCAATATGCGCCTGCTCCATTCTTTGGTTTTTTTGTTGCTGTGTATATTGTCATGTAAGCCTGAAATATATTGGAATGTAAGTCTGAAAACTCCGGCAAAGTGTTTAAATATATCATTTTGCAACAAAGTATGATATACTTAATTTTGGTCAAACAATATATTAAATTATTTAGTTTTCACATGCTTTGATAAGATGAAAAGCCGGAGGTGCAGCCTTGAAAGTCTTGGTAATAATACCGGCCTATAATGAAGAAGCATCCATAGGCGCGGTTATAAAAAGCATAAAACATCATGCTCCTGAGGCGCAAATAATAGTGATAAATGACGGCTCCAGGGACAACACACATATAGAGGCGGCTAAAGCCGGAGCCACCGTCATCAATCTTCCTTTCAACCTTGGAATAGGAGGCGCCATGCAAACCGGTTACCTGTATGCAAAAGCAAATGATTTTGATGCTGCAATTCAGGTGGACGGAGACGGGCAGCATGACCCCGCTTACATACATAAGTTGCTTAAACCAATAGAGAGCGGTTCCGCCAGCGTGGTAATAGGCTCCAGATATGTTTATGAAACCTCATATAAATCCTCTTTTTCAAGAAGGACGGGTATGATATTTTTTTCCATACTGGTCAAAATCCTTACAGGTCAAACCATTAAGGATACAACCTCAGGATTCAGGGCTGTTAACAGGGATGTCATAGAATATTTTGCTGAGCATTATCCCACCGATTATCCTGAAGTGGATGTCCTGGTAAAACTGCATAAGAAAAAATTCAGGGTGATTGAAGTGCCTGTGGAAATGCAGCAGCGCCAGGGAGGAAAGTCTTCCATCACACCATTGCGTTCCATTTACTATATGATAAAGGTAAGCCTTTCACTTCTGGTGGGAGCATTGAGATCCAACGAATGCTAAGGAAGATCCGATGAATGCCAGGGGAGGTTTGGATCAGTCATGTTCTTTAATGTTTATACAATTTCCATAATATTCACTGTTTTGTTTCTTTTTACGGTAATCGAACTTGTCAGAAAAAACAAACTCCAGGAGAAGTATTCTCTTTTATGGATTTTTATGAGCATAATCCTGCTTATATTGTCAAGCACCCCTGCAATAATCAATACCCTTGCAGGCTGGCTGGATATTAAGAACCCACCTTCTCTGCTGTTCCTATTCGGTCTTGTATACCTGATAATTTACAATCTTCACCTAACCGTAGTGATTTCAAAGCAATCCGAAAACATAACCCGTCTTGCTCAGGAAGTCGCACTTTTAAAGGAAAAGAATTCCCGCAATGACAGCGATTAAGCCTCCCGTTTGTTTTTTTGTGATTTAACCGCTCCATCATGTCATTTCATGTGTAACCTTGCCATGCCCTTCCAGCTGTAATATAATAATCCTGAAAACAGCGGCGCGTTCAGAGCTCAGGACCCGGCTGCAATTTTTCATTGCCCGAGGAGGTTTCATTATGGTTAAAGTGCAGAAAAAAGAATACGAAGGCTGGAAAAACTGCATTGAAATTTCAAATGGCATAGTTGATGTTATTGCCACAACCGATGTAGGACCAAGGCTGATACACTTTGGCTTTAAGGGACAGGAGAATGAGTTTTGTGAAGTAGAGGATCAGGTGGGAAAAACAGGAGGTGATGAGTGGAACATCTACGGTGGCCACAGACTATGGCACAGTCCTGAAGTAAAGCCCCGCACTTATGAACCTGACAACAGCCCCATCGACTGGAGACAATTGGATAACGGCGTCATTTTAACCCAGCCGGTTGAAAAACTATCACGAATCCAGAAACAGATTGAGGTGTTAATGTCTCCTGA
>JAMNYG010000170.1 GCA_023622945.1 Bacillota bacterium
GACTCAAGGGCTGCCTTCCATATGGTCCTTTTCCGGACTTCCACCATCCTCCGGATCGCTGTGAAATTTCCATATGTACTCCTCCCTGTCATTGTCTTTCACATATTGAATTTTTAGATATATTATATTAGCTATTATATTAGCAATTTTAAAAAAACTCAACAGCTAAAATAATTTTAAATATGCCCAATAATAAATATGACAGCAAACAGGAAATCTTTATCCTTTATCCTGCATCATATTCCTGAACTTCATTCATTATGTCGGTAAGCTGCGCTTCATATTTTTTGAGGGTGTTGATCACTTCTCCCTTGAGAAACCTCAGTTCCTCCTTGATGTCCACTAATTTTTCCTTTTCCTTTTCTATCAGCTCATCAAGTTTCCTTTTTTCATCAATAGCTTGCTTACGTGCTTCCTCAAGCATCATCTCAGCCTGTTCCTGAGCCTTTATGAGAACTTCAGCTATTTTTGCCCTGTCTTCGGTTATCTTGTCTGCATTTCTTGCATATTCTTCATACTTTTCAGATATTTCTTTAATCTGGGCCTTGAGTGAAGCAATCTCGTTGTCTTTTTCCCTTAGCCTGTCATCGAATTCTTTAAGCATCTTTTCAATATAAAAATTCACATCAGATTTCTTAAACCCAAACAGCGAGCTTCTGTATACATGGAAGCACAGCGAAAACAATATAATATTATATTCCATATGAAACTAAAAAATCCTCTTTTAGCTGGGACTTAAATGGGGACAGTTCTCAAGTTTTCAGGGTAAATGGGGACAGTTCTCAAGTTTTCAACACTTAACATCACAAATTGAACAATAGGGAGCAACATCCTTAATCGGTGAATTAATCTGGGACAGTTATCAAATTCTAAGTGGGGACAGTTCTCAAATTCTTAATATTATACAAAGGGTCTTGAAAAATGTGCAAAATCAAAAACAACAACATAAGGATTAACATCGGCGACAGTTCTTGAATTTAAAAAAGCTAAGGGACATCTCTCAACTTCTAATAAAACGTACGCAGATACTTCTCAGCTTCTTTGCTTTGACTGCACGCAGAGAAGTATCCCCTATTTTTGAGAAATGTCCCCGGTTTTTGTCTCAAGCTTTCATAGCTTCCTAATTTCAGAAAATGTCTCTGGCTTTTGTCTTAATTTTTGAGAAATGTCCCGGAGTTTTTGTACCGGAGTTTATTGACTACCGTTTCAGATATGTTTATCAATAAGTTTTGAATATTCTTCCTTTGAGCGCGCACCTATTACTTTTTCTACCACCTGGCCGTTCTTAAACAACATTATGGTAGGTATACTCATAACCCGGAATTTTTCGGCCAATTCCCTTTGATCGTCTACATTAACCTTGGCTACAACTATTTTTCCGTCATACTCTTCAGCAAGTTCATCCATTATAGGTGCTACCATACGGCAAGGACCACACCATGATGCCCAAAAATCCACCAATACAGGTTTTGATGAGTTAACAACTTCCTGCTCAAATGTTTCCTTTGTCAGATTCACAATCTTGTCACCAGCCATACCACTCACTACTCCTTTAGAAGCTAACTATATTTATAATTCATATTATGTGCATTCTTTAACGGATTCTTGCACAATCATTTTTTTACCCTAAAACCATGCCCCGAAACATAAATATTACATGTACTATACAGTATATACTAATCAATGAATGCCAGAAATTTTTGAACAGTCTCCATTAATTCCACCAGTGCCTTTTCCCTTTCATCATCATCCAGCGCCTTTTGCAGGCAGGTCTTTGAGTAGTTTTCAAGCACTATGCTCCCGACTTTGTTAACAGCCGCTCTCACCGCTGCAATCTGTGTAAGTATTTCTGCACAGCTCTTGCCTTCCTCTATCATGCTGCGTATACCTTTAATCTGTCCTTCAATTCTGTTCAGCCTGCTAATTATCTCCTTTTTTTCATGACACAGGTCTTTTGCATTTGCAAGATTATCCACTTCGCACCTCCTAGCATACTCCCGGCGGGTATGTCAAAATAATATATAAAATTCTCTGCAGAATAAAGTGGCTTGTTTACCACAGTTCCACAGCAGTAATTATAAGCCTGTCCCTGTCAATGCAGACTATATGTTTGTCAAGGACTTGTATAAGTTTTCCCTTATATTCAATTTGACGGTCCCATTCCACAACCCTTATTATGCTTCTTTCCTCGTCCACTTCAAGTATCGTGCCATCTGAAGTAACAACCAGGTTTTTTGATGAAACAGCCTCCTTAAGATCCACCGATCTCCACTCATCAACGGTATTTTGAACAGGGTCTCCAACAAGCACCTTTTTGATATTGTTGTGGCTGTCCAGTTCTCCCACATATGCCATGTCCTGGTTATCAATTGCCAGAAGAGCAAGGGGAGCTTCATAATGAATTATGCGGGTATCTTTATTCTCTCCATCCCAAATATGCAACCTGCCTTTCTCATCCTGCCATACTATGGCATCCCTGTATACCATTTGCCTGATAACCGCAGAAGCATCCAAGTCCGAGGCATAAAAAAGATTACTCATAATGTTATATCCGTATAGCATCGCCCTGTCATTACCCAGCTTAACTTTAATATATGTTATGTTGGTAAGGGTAGACAGTTCAATATCAGTAACATGTGCCCCTTTAGGCAGATTTTTTATCCCTGGATAACTTTTTTGAGTATCGGATGAAACATCATAAGTTGAAACCCTTATACCCCCACCGTCATCATTCTCCATTTTTGACGCAAAAATAAGCATATGCCTGTCCGGCAGCCAGCGATAGCAGGTTATTTCCCCGGTTTGAAAAGAAAGAATTTTGACAGTTCTCTTTTGTGCCAAATTTATGACATGCATGCGGGAATCAAGCATAAATGCAGCATACATACCGTCATGTGAAACCTTTACACCTGACGCACCTTTAGGAAGTTTTACAGATGTGTTTCTTATAACAGGTTCAGAAACACTGCTGACCTCAACAACACCTTTATAGGAAAGCATGATTTCCAGTGCCATCAGTATCAGCAGTTGTATTGCTAAGGAAACTGCCAGCCACTTTAGAATCTTCATTCCTGATTTCTTCATCTTTATTCTCATTTCCCGGCACCATCTTCTTCAGGCATGACCATGAACACTGTTGGAACTGCACGCTCTCCCAATACATCTGAAGGTTTGTTAATAACCTTACCGTTAAAATACATGGTGGTAGACGATCCACCGTCAAGGTTTACTGCATTTACAGCCCCATACTCAAGCAAAATGTCCTGCACATCCCTTAATGTTGCTCCTAGAGAGTGAAACACGTCTCTGCCGTCTATGACAAGGAGAATAACCGTGCCATCTTTCCTCTGACCTATCGCCGTCCTGGGAGCAATACCCCATCCTCCGTCTCCGTTCTTTATGGTGGGCCTGCCGTTTACTATCAAAGGAGGACCAAAACTCACGGCTTCTTTTACCCCATACTCTTTTAGCTGCGCAATGGAATGCTTGCCCACTATAAGCATTCCTTCCCGGGTAAAGGCTGCAGTATCCATCCTTACGTTTTCATCGTTGCCGTGGTTGTATATTACTTTTGAATCATGGATTACAAAGCCCATCGGAAGGCCTCCTGTACCCGTCCAGCTTCTGTCCATAAATCCCCCGGCGTTGATTGCAGCAACCGCACCGTTCCTTTTTGCTATGGCGCTGGTAGTCTCTCCAGCTTTTGGAATTAATGAGGACCAGCCTACAACAATTCTTTTCGGATCATGTACAAGCAGCATTTTTCCTTTGAAATTGTTACCCTTAATGTTATAGAGCTCAATTCTATCAGAATGCTCTGCATTAAACTTTATGACCTCAATTTCCTCCCCCTGAGCTGTTGGATCCACTGCAAAACTGTCGCCAAGAATCCTCTGGATAGCCATATCGGACAGGAATAACCTGGCAATATACTGATGTCTCAGGCTGCTCCAGGACATCCCTACGACCGTTCTTTTTACATTCTCAAAAGGTCCGTAAAACACCAGCAGAGAAAAACTTACAAAAAAGAACAACAGGTTGAAAGTGATAAAAAAGCTTATCATGCTTAATTTCTTAAAGGGAAAAGCCCTGTTATCCTCCATTCTGTTTTCATTAAGACGCAATATGCATCAAACCCCCGAAACCAAATATTCATCAAACACTTTTAAACCATAGTGATTTTCAGCTTCCATATTATTTGTGTATTAATACACAATGATTTGTACGTAAATACACGGTGATTCGTATATAAATTCGTATACATCAGCTACAGCATTTCTCTGCATGTCCCCGGTGTGTCCCGGATTCCAGGGATTACCCGAAATTATTCACAAATAATGCGAAAGTCCGTTAACAATATAATAAAATTTCGTTAACAATATAATAATATAATACCGTCAAGTTTTGAACATGTTGATGTAACTCTCCATAAACATTCAATTCAGAGATTTTATGGTATGGATGTTTAGATCAATTCCATCTAACATTATATTGACTGCCGATATAGAATAATTTGCTGCCCAGGGTTTAAAAAATCCTAAGCCACACCGTATGAATCAAGGGTAGCATGAACACGTTCAAAAAGCAGCCCTGCCACAAACCATGCAGGAGCATAATCAAATTTTACAAGACCTTCATATACAAACCGGCCTGTATAAAACCATGGGTAGGTGCCGAGGAGGCTTTTCAGGATTATGCCGCTTGTATATTCTATCCCCCATATTATTATTACCCAGATTAAACCCCTCAAAGGCCACCTCCAGTTCCTGATTATGTCGTGTATGGGTTCAAGAAATACTGCACAACCATATATCAAAAACATCCAAAGGTTAGTAAAACTGACAAGCCTTAAGTCTCCTCGCATCAATGAACCAAGACCGGTCCAGAAAACCTCTATACCCCAACCCAATAAACCATATACAAAAAATCTCTTAACCATATATCCATATTTTTAACACCAAATAAAAAAATTACTATTAGAAATTATTGGTGAAAAAATAAAATGGGGACATTTCTCAATTTTTCATTGGAGCCTTGGTGAGTTCGCGGATAATACAGATAATTGTAAACGAAAAAAGAATTTTTGTTCATTTTGTTCATTGGGAGAAAAGATCCTCATGACAAGAACCATGTCGTTTTGCATGGTTTGATATGCTTTTGAATTTGAAAAAGCATGCAAAAAAAGTGTAATATTGATGTTTGTAAGACATGTAGTTTTTGAGAACTGTCCCCGGAATACCCGGAATAGAAAACAAAAAAAAGCACAACATAAATTAAAAGATACAGTTGGAGGCAGAACATGAAAACAAGGAAGACAAAGCCTATTACCCAGAATTCAGGATTTAAGGGTGAGCTTGTTCCAGAAAAGGATCCTATGGACAACAATCCCACAGGACGCTACATGAAAAGAAATCCTTATAAAACTCCCCCAAATAACCTGACCACAAAAGGTAAATAGGATCAACAAGGCAAATAAAAGCGTGATGATGCTTTTATTTGCCTTATGCCATTTTTTAACGGCCCATTAGGACAGGACGGAAAGATGAGGTGTATCTGTCTGTTGAACATAAAGTTGCCAAAAAAAACATATGATACATAAGAACGATATCTCCTTTAATGGTTTAATAAACGCAGTTAAACCCAAGCAATAATGCGGGCTGTACAAAAAACTTGAAAAAAATGGTCTGATTGACAGCCCAATTTAAGATATGTTAGTATAATTATGTCATTAATAGTTTAATATTTAATATGCTCAGTTCTGTTTTATTCGACCGTAAAGTTTGCTTGTTTAAAGCAAACTTTTATTGTAAGTGTGATCTTTCGGTTAATATTATGGCTGCGCAGACATATTAAGGATGGTGAGAACGAAATGCAAAGAAAAGCAACTGCAGCATTTATAACCGCAATTCTGATCGCTTGCCTGTTTTTCAGTTACTCTGCCAATGCCATAGCAGAATTTCCGGAAATCAAAGCAAGCTCTGCAGTGCTTATGGAATCAAGCAGAGGCCAGATACTTTATCAGAAAGAAGCTCACCAGAGAATTCACATATCCATTGTCAACAAGATAATGACCGCGCTTATAACCATTGAAAAAGCTCAGCTCGGAGCAAATGTAATAATCAGCAATAATGCCGCCAGCACCGAAGGATCACAGCTGAACCTGGAGTCAGGCGAACAGTATGCCATAGAGGACCTGATTTACGCAATTCTCCTTACCCCGGCCAATGATGCAGCAATTGCTCTTGCGGAATATGTAGCAGGCAGCGTTGATGAATTTGTAAATATGATGAATGCCAAGGCACG
>JAMNYG010000139.1 GCA_023622945.1 Bacillota bacterium
ATAGGGCTTCTTCCAGCACAGTTAAGAGAAAGGATTGAATCCATAGGCAACGCCGCAGGTGCCGGGGCTGTTGAAGGACTCCTGTCCCGGGATATGGTGAAAAAAGCCGAGGATTTAAAGAGCAGAATAAAATACATTGAGCTTTCGGCTTGTGCAGACTTCATGGATGAATATATAGAATGCATGATGTTTGAATCTTAGGTGTTTTAAGGAGGGCGTGTCTTGAATTATCCAGGAAGCGACAGGATTAAGTGTGTTTTTTGTGATGAATATATACCGCCTGAGTGCAGAAGATGCCCTTATTGCGGAAATTTGCTTGAAAAAGCAGAGGAAAAGCTTAACACCGTCGGCATCAATACTGAAAGCACCGTAGAATATGCAGAATACGGGCAGAATAATGGAAACATTGAAAATGCATTAGAATATGCGAAAAACCGGCAGAATGGTGAAAACATTGAAAGCACTTCAGAGGATTCGGAAAATGAGCCGAAAAGTGAAAACATTGATACTGCCTCGGAAGATGCCGTGTTCGAAGGGAACAATGAAAACATTGAACAGGGCAATGAAAACATGAAATTTGCATTAAAAACTGATACACATCAATCGGCAGAAATAAGGAAGAAACCATTAAGCAACGGGATGAAGGTATTCCTCACCACACTGTGTGTCTTTGTGCCGTGCCTGGGGCAGCTTATAGGAGTAATAGCCTCCATATTGTTTATCAATTCCGATGATGCTGACAGGAGGTCCTTTGGCTCAGCCCTGCTGGTATCTTCCCTGATAGTTTTTGTTGTTTCAGTAATTTTTTCTTTTATGCTGGTTTTGATTCTTGCAGTATTGCTTGGAGGATATAGGGGATAGCATAATGATGGATATGATCGGACAGTCCAAAAAAGAGCTTCGAAATTACGTGCTTGCATTGAGAAAATCCCTTAACCCGGAAAAGGTACAGGCTGACAGCCGGAAAATATTCGACAGGCTCTGCAGCATGGAAGAGTTTTATACAAGCAGGATCATAATGTCATATGTGAGCTTCGGAAATGAAGTGAATACCCTCCATTTCATTGAAAGATGCCTTTCCATGGGTAAGAGGATCTGTGTACCTCTTATCACAACTTCTTCTGATGGGAAAAAATCCATGATTGCTTCAGAAATATTCAGCATGGAAGATGACCTGGCACCGGGAACCATGGGAATACTGGAGCCGGCAGAAGGAAAGGTAAGAGAGTTGGAACCTGGCCTGATTGACCTTGTCATAGTTCCCGGGATAGTGTTCAGTATTGACCGATACAGAATCGGCTATGGGGGAGGATATTACGACAGGTTTCTTCCCCTGCTGAGAAAGGATTGTTTAAAGGCTGGAGTGGCTTTTGAGTTACAGATAAGAGACAGGGTGCCCGTTGAAAGTCATGATTTTCCTGTTGATGTGGTTATCACCGAAGACAGAATAATCTGAAAGTTGAATTCTCTGAAGTTGGCAGTATTGCTATGTCCTACAATACTATATTGGAAGGTTCAGGTATATAATTATAATATAATAACCCTACTTGAGAGGTGGAGGCCTTGGACCTGAATTTTGACCTGAACCTCGTCCATTCCCAAAAGATTCTTCTCACTCCCCAACTGAAACAAGCCATGGATATCCTGAGGATGAATTCCCAAGAGTTGTTTGAATATGTTGAAGAACAGCTGGAAATGAATCCTGTATTGGAAGCGTATGAAAGGGGCGGCGATTGGGATGGGGACTCCAATATGGTTTATATCGGAGACTTTGACTGGGATTTGGATAACGATGCAGCAGAATTGAACGCTGAACACGAAGAAACGGTGGAAAAAAAGAGACGCGGACGCAGAGATGTGAAGCCCGTATACAGGCTTTCCATGAAGGAGCATTTATTGTTCCAGCTTCACACTGCGGATCTTGAAAAAAGCCAGATGTTAATAGGGGAATACCTGATAAACAATATAAATGATAACGGATATCTTGCTATAGACCTTAAAGAAGCGGCTGAGCAGTTTAATGTACCTGTACATGAAGTGGAAGAGGTTCTGGAATACCTTCAGACTTTTGATCCTCCGGGTATTTGCGCAAGAAATCTCAAGGAATGCCTATTAATACAGCTTAGGCAAAGAGGCAACACCGACAGGAACGTCATAAAGATAGTGGAAAATCATCTATGTCGTCTTGCCACAAACCAGATAGCGGAAGTTGCCAGGAGCACGGGATTAACTTATGAAAAGGTTAACGAGGCCTTTAACATAATCAGGTCCCTGGAACCAAAGCCCGGAAGGGCATTCAGCAGCGGTGATGGTGTAAAGTTTATCGTTCCCGACGTGGTAGTGAAAAAAAAACTCAAAAATTTCGAGGTCATAATAAACGAAGATTCTATTCCTCTCATAGGAATAAACAATTACTATAGAAATATTATGTCAAGGAGCAACAGCGCAGAGACCTGTAAATATATACAGGAGATGATTGACAGCGCGGTATGGCTGATCAACTGCATCGAGGAAAGAACCAGGTTCCTGCAGAAGGTTGCGGAATGCATAGTGGAAAGGCAACGGGATTTCTTTGAAAATGGAAGTGATTTTAAGAAGAAACTGGATATACAGTCGGTATCAAAGGATGTAGGAATACACGAATCCATTCTTGCAAGAAACGTTGCAGGAAAGTACATACAATGCAGATGGGGTATATTTGAGATGCGTTACTTTTTCTGATGGAAGCAAACCATCCTTATTCTCGGAGGCAGATCATTTTCTTAACGGAATCAAACATTTTTTTGGCAGCAGCAAACCACCTTTTTGACCGAAACAAATCATTTTGACTAAAGCAAATCATTTTCAAGTTGAAAATTCCAGGGCGCGGTTCATGTCAAATTTTTACTGGATATGAATCCGTGCCCTGTTGTTATCTGAAAAGGGACTTTTGATGGAAATGCTGACTGAGCATGCGGCATATAATCTGTACCAGGAACATATCTTGTGCGGTGGGAAATGAACAAGAAAAAATCTTCGAAATCCGGAAAAGTTGTTTTGGTGAAGCGTACGGGTAAAGTTCCGGGGGAGAGAATTCTGGCTGAAATTGCAAAGCTGCTTTCTTTGAAGGACCATGACGGGAGAGTGCATAAGGATGCGTGAAATTAACGGCATTTCCGGCCGCAACATCGGTATATATGTCAGGGAGAGCAGGGATGAAAACGAGGAAAACTATGAGACGCTGGAAACCCAAAGAGAGCTTCTTATTGATTTTGTCAAAAGAAACAACCTGGGACGTATAGTCAGGGTTTATGAGGATGATAACGTATCGGGTTCAGGATTTGAAAGGAGAGGCATAAATCAGCTGAAACGGGATGTGCTGGCCGGAAATATAGATTTTCTCCTGATAAAGGACCTTTCCAGGCTTGGGAGGAACAATGCAAAAACACTGCTTTTCCTTGATTTTTTGGAAGAGCATGGTGTCAGGGTTGTAACTTTTGACGGAAGGTATGACAGTGCAATTGACAATGACACTGTAGGGATTGAAACGTGGTTTAATGAACGTTACCTAAGGGACATTTCAAGGAAAATAAGGGCCAATTTGAGATTTAAGATAGAAAAAGGTGAATATATAGGCAATGCTCCATACGGATATGTGAAGTCAACAGAGCAAAGGAACAAATTGTGCATTGACCCGGAGACGGCTCATGTGGTCAGGGAAGTATATAAGCTGTACCGGGAAGGCTACGGGTATGCCTTCATCGCCGCATACTTAAACAGCAAAGGGTATCCTCCACCGGCTCAGCGTTTCAGAAATGCTGCTCCCTGCAGCGGATGGAATCCTTCGGCAGTGAGAAGGATACTTACAAACAGGGTATATATAGGGGATACGGTTCAGGGGGTAAGTGAAAAGATCAGCTTCAAAAGCAAAAAGACGAGACGTCTGCCACAGGAAAAATGGGTTGTGACCGAAGGGACCCATGAGCCTATTATAAGCAAAGAAGAATTTGATGAAGTACAGAGAATAAGGTTGAGCAGGACGCAAAACACGGGTCCCCACAAGGGTGTAGTTCATCTGCTCAAAGGACTTGCTTTCTGCGGCAGGTGCGGCAGCAGCATGATTGCCAGAAGCCGTCCTGACAGGCCAATGGGATACATATGCAGCAATTATAACCTGAAAGGGAAATTGTCCTGCAGCAGCCATCACATAAATGAAAAAAATATCTCTGATGAACTCAGAAAGCAATTGTTAATGCTTTTTGAGGATGAGAACACATTTAAGAAGGCCTCCATGCTGCTTGAGGAAGAGCTGTTAAGGCAAAGCAGCCTTGATGAAGAAATAGAAAGGCTGAAAAAGCAGATTGAAGCAAAGGAGAGACAACAGGAAATTCTGTATTCCGACAGGCTGGAAGGAAGAATCACACCCCGGCTCTTTGAAAGAATAAACGCAGGTATCGAGGGCAGAATATCCACACTGAGAAATGAAATGGAAAGACTGAAGCTGAAAAAAAACCATCTGCTGTCGGGGAAAGAGCTGCTCCTAAGGTGCATGGAGATTCTGAAGGAAAAGGGACTGACTCATGAAATGGTAAGGCTTATGGTTGAAAGAATTACGGTATTTGACGAAAATGACGACTTAAGCAGCCTGGATCCGGATGAAGATGGGCTTGGTATTGCACAGAAAAAAGGAGCCGTTTTGATTGAGCTGCGCTGGTAATAAAGGTCAAACGGAAGTGGTCGGTACCGGACGGGGAATCCAATAAAAAGCTAAACATGAGTTCATCCATAAAGAATAAGACAGGAGGATGCTCACAAGAATTTATCCTCCTGCCCGCCTTTTGCAATTGAACGGCAGATACCCGTACTGCCTAGATCATTATTGGTTCGCATAACTTCCTGGATCCGATATCCTTTCCCAGGAAATAATCCATCAGTTTATAACCCTGGCTTATATAAAGACCCGTACTCTTTGACTGATTTTCATCATAACCGCTTAATCCCGATTCTATGGGCTGGCTTTTTCTATAGATGACAAATGGAACAGGATCCGAAGTATGGGTCCTGAGTGATAAAGGTGTCGGATGATCAGGGAGCACCATGATACAGTAATCCTCGAACTGTTCAAGTCCTTCAAGTATCGGACCCACCACTTTTTCATCTATCAGCTCTATGGACTTTACCTTGTTTTCAATTTCAAACCTGTGGCCGCATTCATCAGGCGCTTCTATGTGGACGTAAACGAAATCCTGTCCCGATTCAAGTTCCCTGATTGCTGCCCGGGCTTTTCCGCGGAAATTTGTATGTATGTTTCCGGTGGCTCCTTCCACATCAACTGATTTCATTCCTGCACAAAGACCTATTCCCTTAAGGAGGTTTACAGCCGAAACGACACTGCCCTTTAGTTGATATTTATCATAGAACTTGGGTATTGCCGGTTTTTTTCCTTCTCCCCAGAGCCATATGGAATTTGCAGGTTTTAATCCCATGGATATTCTTTTTTTGTTAACAGGATGGTCCTTAAGAATCCTGCTGCTTTCCTCCATCAGCTTGAGAAGTACATGGGAGTCATGTCCCTTGGGAAGGTAGTCTGCAATTTTTTTCTCCAGTATGTCATGTGGAGGTGTAAGATCCAAACCAACCGGACCCCGGTTCCAAACCATGCAGTGCCTGTAGCTTATGCCCGGATAGAAAGCAATATCATGGCTTCCAAGCTTCTTATTGATATATTCTATAATCTCAGCCGCCTGGTCGGATGGAATTTCATCTGAGCTGTAATCTATCATTATCTTTTCGGAATAATCATCCTGTTCCGAAAGGGTGACAAGATTGCACCTGAAAGCCACATCGTCGGGAGCCAGATCTACTCCCATGCTGACCGCTTCAAGGGGAGAGCGACCTGTATAATATTTTGCAGGATCGTAGCCCATGACCGACAGGTTTGCCACGTCACTGCCGGGTGTAATTCCGTCAGGGACTGTTTTTACCATTCCTGCCTGACCGTATCTTGCCAGAAAGTCTATATTAGGTTTTTTTGCCAGTTCCAGAGGAGTCTTGCCTCCAAGCTGTGGTACCGGATAGTCTGCCATTCCGTCTCCCAGAACAACAACATACTTCATAGTTATCTGTCCTTTGTGCGTGTATTTTTGTTTGTCATACAAAGACATTATAACAGGTCTAAACAGTTTTGAAAAGAGTTATATTGTTTTTTTATTATGCCAAATATCTACATGCGTCCATCAAATGGATGACCCGGCATTTACCCCGGAAGATTAAAATTGAAAGAATGATATTATTAGATTATAATAAGGTTTAATGGTGGTATCTGTAAGAGGAGTGAAAACAAATGCAGGACAGCTCCAGCATTTTTAAAAATCGGCTGAAAGAAAAGGGATATAAGCTGACGGCACAAAGACAGGCTGTTTTGAAAGTGATGATGGAGCATGAAGGGGAACATCTTCGGCCTGAGGAGATATACGAACTGGTGAAGGGAAGTTATCCTGAAATAGGTTTGGCTACAGTATACAGGACCCTTGCCCTTCTTAACAGAATGGAGCTAGTATACAAGCTTGATCTTAATGACGGCTGCAGCAGATATGAACTGAGCAGGAACAGTGAGGATCACTGGCATCATCATCTTATCTGCTTGAAATGCAACGAGGTGGCAGAGATGGAAGAAGATCTCCTTGAATCCCTTGAAGGAGAAATCCTCAGGAAAAAAGGCTTTGTAATAAAGGATCATAAGGTTAAATTTTATGGTTATTGCAGGAAATGCTATTCGAAAATGAAGCAGGATAAGTGAATGCATGGATTTTGTTTGTAATTCTGCTTTGCAGCAGCGGTCGTTGAATCGGCTTGTTGAAAGAAATGGATTAGTTTCATGAAATAAGTGAATTACTTTTCTGAATGAAATGAATCAACCTGGTTAAAAATGGATTGTCTTGTTGTAAAAATGAACCAACTTATGAAGGAAGATTTCTGATAGTTACAATAATGAGCAATATTTGATAATATAATTTGAGAAATAAATGATAATATGGGAGTGGTGCTGTTGCTTCATGAATTTTCCAGGACTGAATTACTGATAGGTGCTGAAGCTTTGAAAAAACTGGCTGCCAGCAAGGTGGCCGTTTTTGGAATAGGAGGAGTTGGAACATTTGTGGTGGAAGGATTGGTGAGAAGCGGAGTAGGCAGCTTCGTCCTTGTTGATGATGACTGCATCTGCCTTACAAACATCAACAGGCAAATCCATGCCACCAGAAAAACCATAGGAAGGCCGAAAGTAGAGGTAATGAAGGAAAGGATCCTTGAAATAAACCCGAAAGCCCAGGTCATAACCCATCAGAAATTCTATATGCCTGAGAATGCAGACGAATTTTTCAATGACAGGTATGATTATATAGTTGATGCAATGGATACCGTTACTGCCAAGATAGACCTGATAGTCAAGGCCAAGGAAAAAGGCATTCCTGTTATTAGCTGCATGGGGGCAGGCAACAAGCTTGATCCTACCAAGTTTGAGGTTGCGGATATATACAGCACTTCGGTAGATCCACTGGCAAAGGTTATGAGAAAAGAATTGAGGGCCAGGGGGGTTGATTCATTGAAAGTGGTATATTCCAGGGAAGAACCCATAAAGCCCGTTGAAACAGAAAGCTCAAGCTGCAGAACTGGTTGCGTTTGTCCCAAAGGTACCACGAGAAAATGCACAATAAGGCACCAGGTTCCCGGCAGCATAGCCTTTGTGCCTTCGGTTGCCGGCCTTATCATCGCAGGCGAAGTGGTCAAGGATCTTATAAAAAATTGAAGTGGTCAGGAATGCCATAAAAATCGATTTAAGAATCCCATAAAAATTAATTTAAGAATCCTGTTAAATCAGTAATGAAAGCAGCGTGATATACAAAGTGTTTGAAAAACGCATCTGCATGTTTACGGGGCATTTTGGAAGCGGAAAGACCGAAGTTGCTGCCAACTATGCCATAAACATGCTTCAACATCATGATAAGGTTGCAATAGTTGATCTGGATATAGTTAATCCGTATTTCAGAACCGCGGATGCCAGGGAGTATCTTGAAAGCAAGGGAATCCGCGTGCTTACCACGATTTATGCAAATACCAATGTGGATGTACCTGCTTTGCCTTCGGAAATTCTGTCTCTTTTTCAAAACAAGGAATACAAGGTAGTGCTGGACATAGGGGGAGATGACCTTGGAGCAAAGGTGCTGTCCAGGTACAGGGAAGAAATAACGCAGGACAGTTATGAAATGTACTTCGTAATCAACACCAGGAGGCCGATGACCGCCACCCAAAGGCAGATCGAAGACATGATATGCGAGATAGAGAGAAGCGCAGGAATAAAGGTAACAAAACTGGTAAACAACACAAATTTGCTGGAACACACCAAAGCACAGGATATCATACGGGGGCATGAAATTATACAAAGAGTATCCGAGAATCTTAATATTCCAATAGGCTTCGTAAGCGGTTTCGGACAGTCTCTGAAGGAAGCGGGAAAAGAATTGGGAGTGGATACATTGTTCATGGATAAGCTCATCAGGCTTCCATGGGATTGAATCCGGCACCTGTGACTGTCAGAAGGAATTTTGCCTGCCTGTTACGGCAGGCAGCTTTACCATAAAGAACAACAATTTAAGATAAAAAGAACAACGATTTAAGAAAATATTAAAAACTTAGAAATGGTGAGGTATTTATGGCAAGAGCGATTTTTGATGAAGAAAGATGTAAGGGATGCAGATTATGCACAACGGTATGTCCGGGAAAGATTGTGGAAATGAAAACCGACAGGCTTAACGGCAAGGGATTTCATCCGGCAGGGGTAACCGACATGGAAAAGTGCATCGGTTGTGCCTTTTGTGCTGCAATTTGCCCGGATTGTGCCATTGTTGTTGAAAAGTAAACATCGAATCAATTGCAAAATGCCCCACCCGGTCTGTGCCAAATAACCGGGTGATGGTTTATGCAGGACATGGTTTATTTCATGCCTGTATAGGATATCGTTTTATCCAGGACATGGCTTTATACAGGACAAGGAGGATTTTAATAATGGGAGAAAAACTACTGATGAAAGGCAACGAAGTAATAGCTGAAGCCGCCATAAGGGCAGGGTGCAGGTTTTACTTCGGATATCCCATAACACCTCAAACGGAAGTTATGCATTACATGGCAAAAAGGATGCCTGAGGTGGGAGGGACTTTTGTACAGGCGGAGAGCGAAATTGCTGCAATCAACATGGTATACGGAGCCGCAAGCGCCGGAGGAAGGGTAATGACAACTTCATCCAGCCCGGGAATAAGCCTTATGCAGGAAGGTATTTCATATGCAGCCTGTGCGGAACTGCCTCTTGTTATGGTAAACATAGTAAGATGCGGACCCGGCCTGGGCGGCATTCTTCCTGCCCAGTGTGACTATTTCCAGTCGGTAAAGGGTGGAGGTCATGGGGATTACAAAATGGTTGTTCTGGCGCCATGCAGCGTACAGGAGTTGTATGAGCTGACGGTGGAAGCCTTCAATATTTCCGACAGGTACAGGATCATAACCATGATTTTGGGAGACGGAATATTGGGTCAGATGATGGAAGCCGTGGAGTTCAGAGATGTGGAAAACATACAGAATGTTGAGAAACCCTGGGCCGTCACCGGAACAGGCATGAAAAGAGAGCACAACGTAATCACTTCAATATACATTGACCCTGAAGTTCTTGAAGCCCATAACAGGAAGCTGCAGGAGAAATACAGGCTTATTGAGGAAAACGAAGTCCGTGTGGAGGAATACAACTGCGAAAATGCAGATGTTATAGTGGTTGCCTTCGGAACCGTGGCCAGGATAGTGAAAAACGTCATCAAGACGGCAGAGAAGGAAGGCATAAAAGTCGGCCTTATCAGGCCTGTCACCCTCTGGCCTTTCCCTGTCAAAACCTTCGAGAAGTATGCAACCGTCCCTAAGGCATTCCTTACCGTTGAAATGAATGCCGGTCAGATGCTGGAGGATGTAAAGCTGGCTGTCAACGGAAAAAACAAGGTGGATTTCCTTGGGAGAATGGGCGGCATGGTGCCAACTCAAAAGGAAATTCTGGATAAGATCAAGGAATTAATCTGGTGAAAGGGGATAAAAAATGGCTGTAGTATTTAAAAGACCTCATGCATTAAAGGACATCCCTATGCATTACTGCCCGGGTTGTACCCATGGCATAGTTCACAGGCTTATTGCAGAGGTTATAGATGAACTGGGAATAGAAGGGAAAACGGTGGGAATATCGCCTGTAGGTTGTACCTACAATAATTATGAGTATTTCAACTGTGATATGGTCCAGGCTGCTCATGGGAGGGCTCCTGCCGTAGCAACCGGTGTCAAGAGAGTAAATCCTGATAACATAGTATTTGCATACCAGGGAGACGGTGACCTGGCTGCCATAGGAACGGCGGAAATAGTCCATGCTGCCGCAAGAGGTGAAAAAATAACCGTTATTTTCGTAAACAACGCCATATACGGGATGACTTCGGGACAGATGGCTCCCACAACCCTGGTCAATCAGGTTACCACTACAACTCCATTCGGCAGGAAGCCTGAAATCCACGGGCATCCCATTAACGTGTGCGAATTGCTTTCCACCCTTAAGGGAGCAGTATATGTTGAAAGAGTTTCGGTTCATGATATCAAGAATATATTTAACGCCAAAAAGGCCATAAAGAAAGCATTTAAGGTGCAGATGGCCAACCTGGGCTTTTCGATAGTGGAGGTGCTGTCCACATGTCCCACCAACTGGGGTCTCAGCCCGGTTGAGGCTCTTAAATGGCTACGGGATAACATGATCCCCGCATACCCCCTGGGAAATTTCAAGGGTAAGGATTTGGAGGTGTAGAAACATGGCTCAGCATGAAATCTTGATTGCAGGATTCGGAGGACAGGGAATACTTTCAGCCGGAAGAATCCTTGCCTATGCAGGTATGCTTGAAAACAAAAACGTATCATGGTTGCCGTCCTACGGGCCTGAAATGAGAGGAGGAACGGCAAACTGTAATGTAATAATTTCGGATGAGCCTATCGGTTCGCCAATATTAAACAGTGCCACTGTACTGATAGTTATGAATTCCCCTTCCCTTGAAAAGTTTGAAAGCTATGTGACAGAAGGGGGCATGATAATTACTGACAAGTCACTGGTAACCAGAAGCCCTTTGCGCAAAGACGTGGATGTATACGAAATCCCTGCCACACAGTTGGCTTCGGAAATGGGAAACCCTACATATGCATGTATCATCCTTCTGGGCAAGTTTATTGCAATAACAGGTGCCGTTTCAAAAGGAAGTTTTGAGGAAGCCTTAAGAAAGGTGTTGCCCGAGAAGTATCATAAGCTTATACCTGAAGAGATGAAAGCTCTTGAGGTCGGTATGGAATATGAAAAAGCCTGATTTGTTAACGGCTGATTTCAATAAGAAGCTTTTGAAAAATATGTTAAGAAGTGTAATGTACCAGGAAAATATGCCAATCCTTTATAGGAATATATCAGATAGAGAATATATCATATCAAACAGAAAACATATCAAAAGGGCAGATGCATAAGCATTTGCCCTTTTGCAAATTTCGTGTTAACTCCAAATTTTATATTAAATTCATTTACACATTAGCTCTAAACTTTTTGTGTAAGCTCAGGTGTATGCCGCTATAATCTCTATAGCATTGAACCGGCAACACCAAAAAGGTAAGCGGCCTGACCTTCGTCTTTGATGGTATATACGTGCCGCACTGCTTCGATTTCTTTTTCCGGATGCGGATTCAGCCATTCATAGGCATAAAGGGAATATGTATCTCCCTTTTCATCTTTAAAAACAACCGGTTTTGTAAAGTAGCAGACAGCATCCCTCCAGGGATCCTTAACCGAGTAAAACGGAGGGTCAAAGGCAAGCTTTCCTTTGCCGCGTTCATCAACTTCAATGGTATCCCCGGGACGGGCTTCAATTCTGCCCCAATCCATGTTCAATGTGCCTATTGATTTGCCAAGCCGTGATATAACGGGTTCTATGGAGCCGTCTTTATAGAAAACGTAGTACATACCCAGAATATAGTCATGCGTTGGAGCAAAATCTATGCTGTGAATATAGGGCTTGGTTTTTTCACAGGCATGAAGGAAAACGAGGCTTCTTACCGCACAGTTTATATCTATGGTGATTTCAGGGTGAAGATAGGAAGTACCGGTTATGTTTTCACCTTGTGGGAAGAATACCTCAAGAAGATCACCGTTGTAAACCGTCTCCCTGGCATCGGGTAGCTTAATTGCCGGTGCTTCACCGCCCACATAGAACACCTTAAGGTTATCAGCATTTACAGGCTCCTGCCCCGTTACGGGATATTTCCTTCCGGTATAATGCTCACGAAGGCGGGGCATAAAGCTTACAACCCTGTTAAAGGCTTCCTGCCATACTGCTTCATCGTCATGATATTTTTCAGACCAAAGGGCATTGGCAGAAAAGGCAAAGTCAAAGACGATGCCGTTTCTTGCAATTGTGTCTTGGTTGGCAAGACACCATGAGGACACTTCACCTCCCAGAACATTGGGAGAGTCCATGCGGCGCTTCCAGTCTTTAAAGGTGCCTGCATGAAGATTGCCTATGACCTCTTTAAAACCCTTTTCCCTGAAGTAATCCTGCGTATTGGGATTCATGGCCCAATACCAGTCAAGCATTATTATATCTTTAGGTATCATGTCAACGGCTTTATACGTTTCCGGCAAGTCCCAGATGCGCCCGCGCTCATCCTTGCGATATTCCCTGGCACCTCCGATATAAACATTTTCATAGGATAGTAAATTCATAAGCTTTTCGGCCCACATCAATATGGTGATTCCCCTGTCCCTGTAGAATTCATAAAGCTTGTTTATATCATAGGCAAGCAGTTTTTCACCCGGCTGCCCCTTACATCTGGGGCAGTATCCGAATATTCGTGCCTCATCATGCCCTATGCTTACACGTTCAGGACGGATAACTTCCAAAATCTCTTCGGCAACATCAAAGTATAATTCATAAGATTTAGGATTAGAAGGGCACCAGCTGTCAGGGTATGGTTCGTTTGGACGCTCGGCGATTTCACGGTGTGCTACTGTCAAATAGTAGCAGTGGCTTAAGCCCTGAATTTCAGGAATGATCTCTATCCCCCTGAGGGCAGCATAATCACATATGTCTCTCATTTCAGCTTTGGATATATAGGAACCACCGCCTACTTCGGTGTGGACGCTGTCCTTCCAGTAGACCTCTGAAGCCTGAAGTCCACGCGGGCCGCCAGGAAAGCTTTCAACTTCACGGCAAAGCTTTTCCCATGTCCTGTTAATCTCGGGGTGTTTTTCCAGCTCCATACCTGCACCGACTTCCAGGATAATTGTGTTATATTTTAAATTGGTAAGCATGTCAATCATACGCTTAAAATCTTCAATATCACTTTTGGCAGGGGTATATACATGAACACCGCGAAATTCCTTGTATGGCCGGTCTTCAATACGTGCTGCCTGAACTTTAACGCCATTAGTGGTTTTTCTGAAAAGCTGGATAAGGCTGCATACACCGTACAGAACACCGCGGCGACCGTTGCCGCAGATCTCAATCTTATCCTTTTCCACAGACAGTGTATACGCTTCGTCGGAATCTGATGAGTTTTTGCAGGTGTTTCTCTTAATAAAAACAGGCATGCCGTGGAGAGTTGAGGCATTTTTCTTAATGTTTTTTGGTATGTTAAATTCTTTTGACAACTTGTCTGCCAGGTAATTTGCAGCAAAAAGGTCATCCTGGCATTCAAAGATAATGGTTATATTGCCTGCAGGGAAAAAATCACCCGGGTATTCAGCTTTGGCGGGAACGGGGAAGACATGTATCGGTTCCGGCATTTTGATGAGCCTCCTTTAGTAAGTATTATAGATTTGAATCAGTTTAGTACATTTCATCAATCCATATCCTGTTTTTTGTTTCGGTTCTGTGTCTTTCTTTGTAGTTATTGTTTTCTTTTAAATATTTTTTCCTGTTATTTTCCTTTGGTTATTTCCTGGTTTATTTTTCATTTGCGGTGGATTTTGAGGTCTATATCAATGGAGAAACATCGTCCATTTTCGGAAGGTCAACAGAAGCTCTGCAAGATCCTTCTTCTATCCTTTTAAGTTTATACAGGTAGAACGGCCTGTCACCCTGAATGGCAGGGGGACTAACCATTATTCCGTTGTGCATTCCTTCCTGCAGCTTAACCTTGGTTTTAAAGTAAAACTCGTTGAGTATGCCGGATGATTTTGATTTTAATGCATCCACCCTTTTAAAATCAAAAACCAGTCTGTTGCCGCCTTCAATCCATATGGCCGTACCCCACCTGTACGGTTCCTGGGAAAAAGCGTGTGCGCTGTCTTCCGCAAGGCAGGTGCCAAAATCATTCTCAAGGGTTTTTACCGCTTCAACCCATTTGTCCACAATTTCAAGGTTGCGTTCGGGATCCTGATGCAGCACGTTGGGCCAGTGCATGCCAATAACCGTATTTGTCAGCTTATACAACTGCTTCATCTGGTCGGTAGGGCCTATCACATTGTAATCGTACATATCGATATGCCTATCAATGATGAGGATGTTGTGTTCGACGGAAAAGGTGGGTGCAAGCATGGGAGCATCGGTCCAGGTGATATTTATAGGCAATGTAAGGTATTTGATACCGTATTGTGACAGAATATATCCGAGTCCCTTTTTGTTGGGGCTGTACCTGTAACGCGCGGCAGGAGGAAACATTGAAACTGGGAACGGACCAAGATTATGCATATCCATAAGTTTACCGAAGTATTCAAGGTGCTTTCTGATTTCTTCCTCCGGACGCATGTTGCCGTTATTGTCGGCAAATTCCGCCCTTTCTCCTTTGCCTGTTTCCGGGTGCCAGTACTCATGGCCTACACCATGCAAACCTATTTCGATATGATCACTGTTGGCATTAAGAAGGTCTGCAGCTTCTTCCATCAGTTCCGCAGGAATGTCATTGACCCAGTTTTCACCCATCCACTGGGATGTGGGGCATTGGCGCAATATATTATCCTTATCCCACTCGCAAAGTATAAAGGCACATAGGGGACGCATTTTTAAGCGCTTTCCCAGTTCTATTAAAGCCACATAATCATTTATGCAATGATCGCGGCATATATTGGTCCGATATGGGCCGTTTTTATCGTGATCATCTCTGCCGCGCCACCAGCCCACATCATCTATTACAAACTGCATCGCTCTGGGAAGTGTGAACCATTCCATAATATTTCCCCCTCAACATGCCAGTATCATGTTCCCGGCCGATATATTTTACCGTCATGCTTATGGCGGCTTATCTTTTAGCCTTCATGCCGACCGATTTTTCAAAACATAATACGATTTTCTTCTTTATTTTATATTTAATGATTTCATCAGGATTAGAATTATATTGTACTGAATATGCCTTGTAAGAAGGAGTGTTTGCATCAATATATTGCCATTTTTTATAAAATGCTTCCCCGCAAGGTTTAATTTGATTATATTAACGGTTAACCATCTCTGTAAAGAGACATTTCAAAAAAATAGGACATTTTGCTTATGGGCGGCAGATATTTTCGAAAGTAGAAAGTTTTGCGAAAACTTTCCGATTTCTGAAGGAATGCAGAAGACTGCATAGAATATATTTTTGTGTGGAATACCGGGTAACATGAGTTGGCTTCAGCTTAAGAGCTGATCCTTGTGGTGAATACAATGTTCATGAATTGCGCAAATAACTTTATAAATAACATGTATTGTGCAAAAATTGGGGGTAAATTCAATATCGTTGGGAGGCTAATTAAATGTCGGAAAAACCTGCATATAAAAATGAGAACCTGAGCTTTGAGGAACGTGCAAAGGACCTTGTTTCGAGGATGACGCTTGAGGAAAAGGTAATGCAGATGGTGTATAATGCGCCGGCAATTCCAAGGCTCGGTATACCTTCATACAACTGGTGGAATGAAGCTTTGCACGGTATAGCCAGGGCTGGAGTGGCTACAATGTTCCCCCAGGCTATCGGAATGGCGGCAACTTTTGATGAGGAGCTGGTATATAATGTGGCCGACATCATTTCCACGGAGGCAAGAGCAAAATACCATGAATTTCAAAGGAAAGGCGACCATGGCATATATAAAGGACTGACCTTTTGGTCTCCGAATATCAATATTTTCCGGGATCCGAGATGGGGAAGAGGTCATGAGACATTCGGAGAGGATCCTTATTTGACAGGAAGGCTTGGCACGGCTTTCGTAAGAGGTATCCAGGGCAAGGATAAAAAATATCTTAAAGCAGCTGCATGCGTCAAGCATTTTGCTGTTCACAGCGGTCCCGAGAGCGAGAGACACCATTTTAACGCGGATGTATCAAAAAAAGATCTTCGTGAAACCTACCTTCCCGCATTCAAGGAGTGCGTGAAGGAAGCCAAGGTGCAGGGGGTCATGGGTGCCTACAACAGGGTGAATGGTGAACCTTGATGTGGAAGCAGGACACTGCTTTCTGAAATACTCAGAAAAGAATGGGGATTTGATGGTTATACAACTTCAGACTGTGGGGCCATAAGGGATTTCCATGAAAATCACAAGGTAACAAAAACTGCCCCTGAGTCAGTTGCATTGGCGGTGAACAACGGCTGCGACCTGAATTGCGGAAATATGTACCTGAATTTGCTGATAGCGCATAAAGAAGGGTTGGTAAGCGAAGCTGCCATTGACGAGTCAGTAACAAGGCTAATGATTACACGGATGAAACTGGGCATGTTTGATGAAGCTGAGAAGGTCCCTTATTCCAGCATCCCATATGAAGTGGTCGACTGTGAGAAGCACAGGGAATTTGCCCTGGAAGTACAAAAAGGTCACTGGTGCTCCTGAAAAATGAGCATAACCTGCTTCCGCTGGATAAACAAAAAATAAAATCTATTGCAGTGATAGGACCAAATGCTGACAGCAGAACAGTATTGGAAGGAAACTACTGCGGAACTGCTTCCAGATACGTGACGGTGCTTGACGGAATACGGGAGGCTGTTGCCGAGGGTACAAGAATCTACTACGCCCAGGGCTGTCATTTGTATAAAGATAAGGTTCAACCATTGGCTGAACCGGACGACAGATTGTCAGAAGCTGTATCCTGTGCTGAAAGAGCTGACGTTGTAGTAATGTGCCTCGGGCTTGACCCAAGTATTGAAGGGGAGGAAGGGGATGCTACCAATGAGTATTCAAACGGAGATAAAAAAGACCTCAACCTTCCCGGGCGCCAGCAGAAACTGCTTGAAGCCGTTTATGAGACCGGGAAACCGATAATTCTGGTATTGCTTTCAGGAAGTGCTCTTGCTGTTACATGGGCTGATGAACATATTCCTGCAATAATACAGGCCTGGTATCCGGGCGCCGAAGGTGGAAAGGCTGTTGCTTCTTTGATTTTCGGGGAATATAGCCCTTCGGGCAGGCTGCCTGTGACATTTTACAGGACCACGGAAGAACTTCCCGACTTCTGCGATTATTCAATGAAAAACAGAACATACAGGTATATGACTAATAAAGCCCTCTACCTATTTGGATATGGATTAAGTTATACAAAGTTCGAGTATCGTGATATAGTGCTTAACAAGAAAAAAATCAGCGTTGGTGAAAGCATCAGATGCAGTGTTTGGGTCAGGAATACCGGCAAATATCATGCTGAGGAGACAGTACAATTGTATTTAAATGATATTGAAGCCAGCGTGGAAGTCTCCAGATGGCAGCTTACGGGCATCAGGAAAGTTTTCTTAAGGCAAGGTAAAGAAAAACAGGTCGAGTTTACAATAACCCCAAGGATGATGGCATTGATAGACAATGAAGGTAAATGTGTACTTGAACCGGGTAAATTTCAGGTCTTTGTCGGAGGAAGCCAGCCTGACGAAAGAAGCATTGAACTGACAGGCACCAAAGTGTTGTCGGACATATTTGAAGTATGCGGCAGTCCTGTTGAACTTGAATATTGAATCGGGCAGTTTCATGATATAATAAATTCACAGAACGGACAAGGGCAAACGATAATGTTAATCCATGCCATCGGTTATGTAAATTTATTGCATAATTCACCATCCATGGCGCAGCACACGGAATTATGAATAATAAAAAAACTTAACATTGGAGGGATTTGCATGCTGCTGAAATTTGAAGGGGATATTGCAGGACTTGAGCGGGGCATAGCAATTATGTCAGAAAGGCTTGGCTTTTGTGTAGGAGACAACGGCATACCGGTTAAAGTCCAAAAGGGAACAGGCAAACTGGAAGTGTCAATGGAAGAAGACAAAGGCTGCATTGTATACAGCGAAAAAGTTCAGTTTTTCAGGGCATTGGGATTGCTGCTTGAAGGGCTGCAGTCTTCCACAAGCTTTAAAATCGTTGAAGAACCCCAGTTCACTTTGAACGGCGGAATGTTTGACCTGTCCAGGAATGCCGTACTCAAGGTTGAAAGCATTAAAAACTTGCTTGAGAAAATGGCACTGATGGGACTTAATATGGTCATGCTGTACACGGAGGACACGTATACCATAGAGGGAGAGCCCTACTTCGGCTATATGAGGGGAAGGTACAGCTACGAAGAGCTTAAGGAAGTGGATGACTATGCTGATATTTTCGGCATCGAAATGATACCCTGTATCCAGACGCTGGCCCACTTACAGCAATTCTTGAGGTGGCCTGCGGCACGCTACCTGAGGGATACCGCAGACGTACTTCTTGCAGAAACCGAATCTACGTATGAGTTTATCGACAGGATGATCAGGGCGGCATCAGCACCCTTCAGAAGCAAGAGGATACATGTGGGAATGGATGAAGCCCATGGCCTTGGACTAGGAAGGTATCTTGAAAAGTATGGATACAAAAGGCGCTTTGACATAATGACAAATCATCTCAACAGAGTGCTTGAGATATGCAGGAAATACGGACTTAAGCCCATGATGTGGAGCGACATGTTCTTCAGGCTTGCTTCAAAGACAGGCCATTATTACGATATGAACGCAGACATACCTAAAGATGTAATAGAAAAAGTGCCCAGGGAAGTACAGCTTGTTTATTGGGATTATTACCATCATGAACAAAAGGAATACGAATTCTTTATAAGCAAGCATAAAGAGTTTGGCACCGATCCTGTATTTGCCGGAGGAATATGGACCTGGACGGGCATGTGCACAAATTACGGTGTAACTTTCCTTAACACCAATGCTGCTTTGAATGCTTGCAAAAAGGGAGGCATAAAAGAGGTATTCGCCACCATGTGGGGGGATGACGGCGCTGAAAACAACCTGTTTACCACGTTGCTTGGGCTCCAGTTGTTTGCCGAACATGGTTACTCAAAAGAGCTTGATATGGAAAAGCTTAAAAGAAGGGTAAAATTCTGCACGGGTCTGGATTTTGATGCGTTTATGGACCTGAAATACCTTGATGAAACTCCCGGAACCCTTCCGGACAACCGCGAATGCAACAATCCTTCAAAATTCCTGCTTTGGCAGGATGTGCTGATTGGACTTTTTGACAAGCATGTGGAAAGCCTGGACATGGCAGGGCATTATGCAGCAACCGAAGAGAAAATCAGAAGCCACAGGGACCCATCAAAGGAGCTGGATTTCATTTTTGAAGTACCCCAGAAGCTGTGCAGTGTCCTCAGAATAAAGGCGGATATGGGGATCAGGATTAAAAAGGCTTATGATTCCAAGGATCTTGATACCTTGAAAAAGATAGCACGGGAAGAACTCCCCGAACTTTCCAGGAGAGTCAATGAATTGCGCATTGCCCACAGGGATCAGTGGCTCAGGATATACAAGCCCTTTGGCTGGGAGATAATAGACATTCGCTATGGCGGTGTGATGGCCAGGATAGACACCGCAATAAAGAGGCTTGAAGATTATATCCTGGGCAGAATTGACAGGATCGAGGAGCTGGAAGAGGAAAGGCTGTATTACGATAACAGAAAGACACAGATAAACGAAGAAGGACTCACATATGCTATGTACACCTGGGCAGCATCAGCCAATGTATTTTCACACGGTTAATTGTCAAAAATATAGGAAAACATTTAAGATAAAACAAAACTGGTTAACAGACAAATTGGAGAATTGTGGAAACAGGTAGATTGGAAAATAATAAATGAAGAATAAATAATGGGAAGAGCAAATGAGACAATAAGCAGAAGAGATGAGAAAATGAGACAGTGACCAGATTAGCTAAATTGAGTTTCCAAGGTAAAAGGGAATGCGGTTCTTCTGTTACATTACTGATCACGGACGAGTACAGGGGGACCGTATTCTGTTTTAATTTACCCGGAAGGTGTGAATCCTATGGAGGACATAAACGTAATTTCAGTACTGCTGATGGCTCTGATGTTGATTCCCGTAGTTGCCGGCTTTATTGAACCTTTCTCACGGGACAGGGTCCGTCGCTCATTAAGCTCTGTTATAGAAAACGTGGAGTTTTTGGGCGCCCTTTTCCTGTCCGTCTACATAACAAGAAGGATTTTCTTTGAGGATACCACGGGAGTATTTAAGACTATACATGACCTTGTACCCGATGAGCTGATGGCATTCTTTTTCGGAAGGGATATCCTAGTCTATCTCCTGGTTGTTCCTATAGTGATGATAATAGTCATGATTGTTGTGAATATAGCGGTATATCCTGTTGCAAGATTGATTACCCAAAATCTGTGTGAAGGCATATATAATGCTGTCAATTCCATGCCGGCATTTTTCAGGCGCCTGACAGGAGCCATCTGGGAACTTCCAAGAGCTTTTTTTCTCGTGGTTGTTACAGGATTGATGCTTAATTTCATTTCCTATTACTATACAAACCCCCTGCTGGCAAAATGGATAAATGAATCTTTGCCCTACCGGATACTGCATAAACACGTGTTATATCCCGTACTTAATTCCAATGTTGCAAAAAGGATACCTGTTCTGCTCAATGACTCATTTGCCAGCGTTGTGAAAAGCGTTCTTCCCGATGAGATAAGCGTAACTGCAGGAGACATGGCAGAACAGCTTGTTGACAAGATTTCAGGAAAGTTTACGATAGTCGAGTATTTTAACGGCGTTACTCTGGATGAGGCTGTCAAATCAGATGCTGAAATAGATGAAATGGCCAGGAAAATAGTGGGAGATGAAAAGGATGACAAGCAGAAGGCATATCTTATATACAGGTGGATTTCCGAAAACATTGAATATGATTATGAAAAAGCGGTACAGATAAGCAAAGATCCCCGAAAGACATCGTCGGGATCAATACCTGCATTTTATTCAAGGAAGGGAGTCTGCTTTGATTATTCCTGTCTGTACGTATCCATGTGCCGCGCTGTCGGACTTAAAGTCCGACTTGTAACCGGCCTTGGCTACAGTGGAATGTCCTGGGGAGATCATTCATGGAACCAGGTATATTATTCCTTGGAAGACAGGTGGATAAACGTGGATACAACCTTCGGCAGTTCAGGGAACTACTTTGACAAGCCGGATTTCCATGTAGACCACAGACATGCTGAAATCCAGGGGGAATGGTAGGGGTGAAAACATAAATCATAGTACATATATCCCATTTGGAATGGGATCGTCGATATACTCCACATCTTCAAATGTATAGCTGCTGTATGGGTGCTCATGCCGGTCGCTCATTTCCAGCACGCCTTCCATTTTGTGTATATGCCCGTTCCTGGTCTTGACAGGAAGCCCGGTACGTCCTGAAAAATGATGAGTATGACCGCAGGAGGAACATACTCCGTGATACACATGAACGTGCAGAGCACTTATCCCCATTACATTTTCGGTATATCCCGACAGTATGTGTTTATGACCGTTAACGGTTTCGCATTCAAACCTGTATTTGTGCAGATGGGGATTCATCACAGCCTCCCTCAACTACCGTAATGTGTTGGTCAATAGTTCCTGCTTAGCTTATTCTGCCATGCAATGAATCCTTTTATGCTGGAATTACTTACTGACCGACATACACCAACAAAATCAATCATCATTATTTTACTACAGCATGAATATTTTTTTCAATTCTTCATATTTGTCTCTGGTCAAAAGAGTTCTTAATTTTATGACATATGTCCAGCGCCCATAAGGGTATATTTTATGCACAAGGGACAGGTTGATGATATATGACTTATGACTTCTGAAGAAAAGCACCCTGTCCAGGCGTTTTTCCAGATCGTTAAGGCTTTCTGAAGTAACATACCTGCCGTTTTTAGTATATATTACTGTACTGCGGTTTTCCCTCTGGATAAGAAAAATATCCTCCATGTCAATAAAGCTCATACCTTCTTTGCCGGTAATCATGAGTTTGTTAAGGCCTTTTTCACGCCTTATGATCTCATGGAGGGGGTTTTGGTTGCTGCCGTCCAGGAGCTGTTTTATGCGCTCAAGGGTTTGAAATATCCTGTCGATTTTGAAAGGTTTTACAAGGTAATCAAAAGCATAAACCTCAAAGGCATCCTGCATGTAGTTTTCGTGAGCGGTAGCAAAGATCAGGATTGTCTTGGGATTGATGTCGGCGATTCTTTTAGCGCACTCAATCCCGTCCAATCCCGGCATCTCTACATCCAGGAATACCACCTGGGGTTTATGCTTCTCAAAAAGGGCAAGGGCGGTTTCACCGTCTCCGGCCTCTCCGACCATCTCAAACCCTTGAGCCCTTTCAATAACCTTTTTCAATACAAGCCTTATGCCTTCATCATCATCTGCTATCAATACTTTCATGCGTTACTCCCGTCATCTGATGGGTCTTTTTGATCTTGGTTTCCCAAGGATTTCGGAAAATAGTATTCCTTTAAGCAGGTTTTGACTGTTGAACTCCAAAATCGTTGTATCAAAAGAGTAAGACAGTGGCTTTGCCTTATACGCATCATAGTAAGCGGTTTCCTCATTCTCATTTTCAGCGTATCGACCTGTACCTTCAAGTTCCAAGCCTATACCCTCAGAACTTTCAGACTCTTCCTGATTCCGACTATAGTAGGGAGATTGTACGGCATCAGTATTTAAAGAGCCATATTTCGGCAGATTGTTGTTACTGCCGTACGGTTGTCCTGGAATGGATTCTTCCCCCTCGATCTGGGCATCTATCCAGGCCAGAAGCTCTTCCATGCTCATTTTATCATAATTAATGGGCATATTCACCAGCAACTCCTTCTAAGTAACCTATCATTTGCCTGAAGCGGGATTCGGGGAATCAGGCTTTCCGATTTTGGATATGGTTTCTCTCATCTGGGTATCGGCAATGATATTCTGCAGGTTGTAATAGTCAAGCACACCAAGCTTTCCTTCCCGGAGCGCAGCTGCGATTGCTTTCGGAACTTCGGCTTCTGCTTCCACAACCTTGGCCCTCATTTCCTGAACTGCAGCCTTCATTTCCTGCTCCCTTGCAACGGCCATGGCACGTCTTTCCTCGGCCTTTGCCTGTGCTATGCGCTTGTCGGCTTCAGCCTGATCGATTTGAAGCTGTGCGCCCACGTTTCTTCCTACGTCAACGTCAGCTATGTCTATTGAAAGAATTTCAAAAGCAGTACCTGCGTCAAGCCCTTTGCTGAGTACGGTTCTGGAAATGGAATCGGGATTTTCAAGAACTTCCTTGTGAGACTCGGCAGAACCTACGGTGGTTACCACACCTTCCCCAACGCGGGCAATAATGGTTTGTTCTCCTGCGCCACCCACAAGGCGGTCAATGTTTGCCCGGACGGTAACCTTGGCTTTTGCTTTAAGTTCTATGCCGTCTTTTGCAATGGCTGCCACAATGGGAGTTTCAATAACTTTAGGATTAACGCTCATTTGGACCGCTTCAAGAACGTTTCTCCCGGCCAGGTCTATTGCAGCCGCTTTTTCAAACTCCAGGGGAATGTTGGCCCTTTGGGCAGCTATCAGAGCGTCTATCACCCTGTCTACATTACCTCCGGCAAGATAGTGAGCTTCAAGTTTATTGATGGTGATGTTGGGTATGCCGGCTTTAGTCGCTTTTATAAATGGGTTCACTATTCTCTCGGGTACCACACGCCTCAGCTTCATTCCTATGAGTGAGATTATTCCCACATGAACGTTTGCCGCGAAAGCGGAAATCCATAACCTTACCGGAATAAGGGTGAGGAATATTGAAAGAAACAGTATGATTATTCCAAGGACGATTATGAATACCAACAAATCAGGCATAAGCATTATAACAACTCCTTTCATGTTATTTTACTTAATTGGCCTCACTACAATTTTACGGCCTTCAACCTTTATAATTTTTACTTTTGTCCCTATGGGTATAAAATCTCCTTCGGAAACCACGTCAAGTCTCACTCCGTCAAAGTCGGCAGTGCCAGAAGGGCGGAGGATGGTGATTGTGGTTCCTTCTTTACCCAGGAAGTACTCAAGGTCTTCCGTACCTATATAGCCGGATTGACTTTCCAGTGAATCGGTAAGCACAAGAGCCCTGGAAAGCCGTCCCCTGGCAGCCGAATGTAGAACAAGAGACAAGGCTATTGCCAGTATAGCGAGTATAATAAGGAGAATTACCAACGCATCCAGAAGGCTCCGAGCTGTAAAGACTATGCCCAATACCAGCAGTATTATTCCCGTTATTCCCGGAGCGCCAAAACCCGGACTGAACATTTCGAATATTACCAGTGCAAAACCTGCTATGAAACAGATGGCTGTCCACCAGGTAATGTAATCAATGAATGCAAACGGGTTCACGCCAAACACCCCCTTTAGAATAACCCAGTAATCATTTCCTGATATAATTATACAGCAACCATGCTTAACATGATATGGAAGCAGGTTATAAAATACATACGGTTTTGTGAACTGTCGCTTTTGTTGGCTCATGTGACAGGGGGACGGGGGTATTGTCACGTGTTTTATAATGCATACGTTTTTTGGAACTGTAGCTTCTGCTGACTTCCCGATATGTGTACTGTTAGTGGAGCAACATTTACCGTCCTTTTTTCTGCAGTATCCTGTTTCTTTCGTAAGCTGCAACCATATTGCCTTTTGCGTACTGTCCTGTCCGTAAGCTGCAACCGTATTGTCATTTTTGTACTGTCCTGTCTGCAAACTGCAACCGTATTGTCATTTTTGTACTGTCATGTTTGCAGGCTGCAATTGTATTGACATTTTTGCACTGTCCTGTCCGCAAGCTGCAATTGTGCTGTCACTTGTGTACTGCCCTGTCCTGTCCTGTCCGTGAGTTGCAACTGTGTTGTCAATTGTGTTCTGTCCTGTCCGTAATCGCCAACCCACTGTTACTTGATTTTCATTTGGGAAATCTTACTTCAAATACTGTCATGTTCTCATTGCTTTCTACCTTTATGCTTCCTCCATGGTCGTTGAGTATTTTTCTTGTTATTGCAAGCCCCATTCCTTCGCCTTTATGAGGTCTTGTTGTAAACCCGGCTTCAAAAATCTTTTCCTTTAGATGTGAAGGGATGGGGGAGCCGTTGTTTTTAACCCGAAAGCCATAGGATTTGATATCCTCAAAAAGCTCTATTTCAAGTCGCCTGTCCCTGTCCTTTTCTTCCAGGGCATTAATTGCATTGTCCACAATATTCCCGAGAACCCTGCAGAATTCCCAGGAAGGTACTTTTAGCCCTGCAAGCTGCGTGGATGCATCAAGGCTTACGGCTATTTTTTTCTTTTCGCAGGTCATCAGCTTTGCCTGAAGCAGGGCATTTACGGCAGGGACGGCAGTTTTGAGGACTTTCCCCACCTTCTGAATATCGCTGTACACCTTATCTATGTAATCACGGGCTTCCTTGAACTCCTCCATTTCTATAAGGCTGTATACCACCTGGAGATGGTTCAAAAAATCGTGCCTCTGAGCACGCAATGTCGTGTTCAGTTTTTCCACCTGTTCCAAAGCATCTTTCATCAGATCGTACCGTATGCTTGAATGGATAAGGTCATGTCTCGTACGCATTGCTACATATCCGTTATATATAACATTGAGGATGACCAGTGCCAGCAACAGGAGAATTTTGGCAGACCCCGGAGATAAAACCGATTTTTGAGGGAACACAACGCCGTGAACGATGATTCCCAGCATAGAAGCGACCTGAAGTATGTTTAGAAATATGACGGTAAGGGCGGTTTTATTTATTTCCAGTCTCTCTTTCATTATATGGGTTCCCTTCAGCAAAAATCTGAATATGATGATTTTGATACGGAAAAGTAAACTTCCGGCTTTTTATGTATGTAAAGATATATTTTGTTGCAGAGGACCTGCTTTCTTGTTGCTATTTTTCAAAATACCAAATTGATTTTTTTCAATTGATATTATACCCTAATTATTTTAACCATGGAAGAAAAATAACTCTATATTTACTTATATTCCAAAATTGTTTAAAATTTATATTTTTTGCAAGGCAGGAGTGAAAATGATCAAATATTTAAAATGTGCGGTATTTGTACTCCTTTTTCTTTTTGTATATTATGTAGTACAAGTTGCGGTTACCGGGGTTTTCAGCTTTTTTTATGCCATAAGGAAATATATACTTAGCCGGGGAAACCTTGATCCCGGTCAGTTTGTAAATGAAGTGATGAGATATATAAATGTAATTCTTATTATAAGCGTAGTCATTTCACTAGTCCTGTATATGTTTATATTCTGGCTCAGAAACAAGAACCTCTTCAGAGAGTGCAACTTCACGGGGACTGGATTTTCAAATATGCTTCTTTCAGCAGTAACGGGAGTGGCCATCAGCATTTTTTTCGCAGGTTTGTTCAGCCAAATGCCAATTGATAAGCTTTTTCCCGGATACAGCGAAATGATAGGATCTCTGTTAGGGGGCGGAAGCTTTATTGTGACGGTAATCAGTACCGGAATTTTGGTTCCTTTTTTAGAAGAGATTCTGTTTAGAGGCTTAATCTATAATGAACTCAAAGCTTGCCTGCCTGTCAGTGCTGCAGCAGTAATCCAG
>JAMNYG010000133.1 GCA_023622945.1 Bacillota bacterium
TTAAGTTCCAGCAGTCCTTTATGCGGGGTTCTGTCAGGATAAACCAGGCCGTCCACACAGAAGTTGCCGTCGTGGGGGAATTCCCCAAAGTCCCCTCCGTATGCGTAATACTCTATACCGTCAGATGTCTTTGTCTTTATGGCATGGTCTGTCCATTCCCATACAAAACCTCCCGCCAGGCGAGGATGCTTATAGAAAAGATCCCAATAATCCTTAAGGTCTCCGGGACCGTTTCCCATTGCGTGGCTGTATTCACACAGAATAAGAGGACGTTTCTCTTCCTTGTCTTTCAGGAATTCATCCGCAATCCAGGATATTGACGGATACATCCTGGAATAGACGTCAAAGCATGAAAGTTCATCTTTTCGCGACTTGTAAATATGTTCATTTCGGAATGAAAAGAGAGGTTCGTAATGGATAAGGCGGGAGTCATCCCTTGATTTGGCCCACAATGCCATGTTTATATGATTTTGTCCGAAGCCGGATTCGTTGCCCAATGACCACATGACAACACACGGATGATTCTTATCCCTTTCCACCATCCTCTGCATCCTGTCCAGGTAGGCTTCCTTATAATCTTCCATATTGGAAATCATGCTGTAGTCTCCTGCCCGAGCAGCACCGTGGGTTTCAAGGTCGGCCTCGTCTATAACATAAAATCCCAGCTCGTCACACAGCGGATGGTATGTCCCAGCTCAGGATGCGAATCGTGACGGTTAACACCCTTGAATTTAACGGGTCTTCCGTTCACAAGTATTACGGAGTCCTTTATTTCAATTTTGCGGAAACCTGCTTTAAGAAGTATTACCTCCTCTCCATGGAACAGGATGAGCTCATAAAGATTGGGTGTCTCGGCGGACCACAGATCAGGCTTCTCAACCTTGAATTCTATAACCCCATCGCCCTTGATTTTCACCGTCCGGTCATGCAGCTTTTCTCCGTCAAATCCTTTAAGCACCGTCCTGATGCCGGATTCTGTATTTTTATTTAGTTCTATTTCACACCTCAGTACCCCTTCGGAAAAATCAGCGTTCAGTTCCGGTTTAATAAAGATATCTGATATATGAACCTTATCCCTGATGAGCAGATATACATCCCTGAAAATACCGGACAGGCGCCACATGTCCTGATCCTCAAGGTAGCTTCCGTCGCACCATTTAAGCACCATTACGGCAATACGGTTTTTGCCCTGTTTAAGATATCCGGTTATATTGAATTCCGAGGTCATATGGCTGACCTGGCTGTAACCTGCAAAATGGCCGTTTACCCAAACATAGAAACAGGAATCCACACCTTCAAAGACAAGAAAGACGTCTTTCATATCAGAAATATCCATAGAGAAGTCCCTTATGTAAAGGCCGGCAGGATTGTCGTTGGGTACAAAGGGAGGATCACAGGGGAAAGGATAGTTCACATTGGAGTACTGCGGCTTGTCATAACCGTGCAGTTGCCAGTTTGAGGGAACCTGCAGGTTGTCCCATCCGCTTGCGTCGTAGTTTTCTTCGTAAAATCCGTCTTCAACGGCATATACACTGTCATGATATTTGAATTTCCATACCCCGTTGAGACTTTTGTAGAATTTTGAAATGCCCCTGATACCTTTCCGGGCTTTGCATTCGTTTTCATAGGGAATAAAATATGCACGTGGTTTTTCGCAGTTTACATGGAGTACATGCGGGTTTTCCCAGTACTTTTCCACAAAGAACATAATATACCCTCCTGAATATAACCTTCTCTTACCTCAAATTATATAGTTCCGCCAAGTGTGATGCAATACGACAGGAAAAACATGCCTGTTTATGTGTAAAGATTAATGTCACCTGATGTTTGCAACCTAATTTTGACATTTGCATAGATTATATAGTAGAGAGTTTCTAAGGAGAGATAACTTATGTTTATTCATGTGGTCAGACCCGGCGAGACAGTTTGGATTTTAGCAAGCAGGTACGGTGTTCCCCAAAGCGAAATAATAAGGGTCAACGGGCTGGCAAGACCTGACAGGCTGCTGGTAGGTCAGGCATTGATAATTCCGTTGGAAGTTGGGTTTCATACGGTGAGGCGGGGTGAGACATTATGGGGCATTGCCCGCAATTACGGCACTACGGTTGAGGAGATTGTAAGGCTGAATAATATAGCCAACCCGGCGTTAATAAATCCGGGTATGTTTTTATATATTCCCGCAATCAGGCACATAATCAGCCCCGGGCAGACCCTCTCGCAGATAGCCCGGCTCTACGACGTTTCACTTCAGGACCTTATAAAGATTAACGACATACAAAACCCTGATCTGGTTTATCCGGGTACCGAGCTGATCATTCCCCGGAGGCGAAGACCGTCAATAGAGGTAAACGGATATATATACTTACTTGGAGAACAGGCCGGGCCAATTGTAAGAGAGGTAGGCCGGCATCTGACCTATGTAAGTCCTTTTGCATACAGGATTCGTGAAGATGGTACACTGGAGCCGATAAACGACAATGCTGCGATAAATGCGGCATATGCAGAGAACGCTGTTCCCATGATGTCCATAACCAATTTCACATCCACGGAACTTGGAGCCAATTTGGCTCACGTCGTGCTTTCAAGCCCGAACATACAGGATCGGCTTATTGATAATATCATAGGTGTCTTAAGAGAAAAGGGATACCAGGGAGTAAATATTGATTTTGAAAACGTCCTTCCCCAGGACCGGGAACTGTATAACGGTTTCCTGCAGCGGACGGTTAACAGGCTGCACCCCCTCGGGTATTTTGTTTCTACTGCTCTGGCGCCCAAAACCGGGCCGGCACAGGCAGGGCTGCTGTATGAAGCTCATGATTATGAAGCCCATGGACGTATTGCTGACTTCGTTGTATTGATGACTTATGAGTGGGGCTACAGGCTTGGGCCTCCACAGGCCATCTCACCTCTGAACAGGATAAAAGAGGTCCTGGATTATGCGGTTTCGGTAATTCCAAGAAATAAAATATTTTTCGGATTCCAGCTGTATGCAAGGGACTGGTTGCTGCCCCATGTACAGGGACAGCAGGCTGAAACCTTCAGCATGCAGGAAGCCATAAACAGGGCCGTGAGATACGGAGCAGTCATTCAGTATGATCCCGTAACCCAATCTCCGTTTTTCCGTTACACCGACTTACAGGGAAGAAGACATGAGGTATGGTTTGAAGATGCGCGGAGTGCACAAGCCAAATTTGATACAGTAAAGGAATACGGTCTTAGGGGAATAAGCTACTGGGCATTGGGATATCCTTTTCCTCAGAACTGGGTACTTCTTGAGGATAATTTCAATGTAAGAAAGCTGATTACGTAAAATACGCGTATAACAGACATCTTGACATAAAGAATCTTTACTGCTAAAATTGAGTTATATCAATAAGATACAAATTTAGAAAAGTAAAATTTTATCTTTATTAGTATGCATATGAGAAATTTTAACTTTTGTTTTTAATTTTTAAGTAAAGAGTGATGAATAATTTGTCATACGTTGTTTTTAGCTGAATATAATTTATTAAACTAATTTGCCAAATACACAAATATTTACACTACTATTCATACTACTTTTCACACAACTTTTCATAACAACCGACATGGAAAGAACCTGACAACATAATCGGCACACGACACATCATGGTTATTGTAAAATACCAATAATGCTAACATTCTGCAACTAAGGACGGCTTAAAATTCATTGCGGTTTTAAAATTTAATACTATCTTTTACGGCAGCTTGGTGCATCTTAATCATCTTAATATGAATCATGTCTCGTTGGAGATATCTTACTTTCAAGAGGTGTTGTCATGCACATAAGCAAATTTCCAATAGGATTTTGGAATTATATGAACATTGCCGAATTTGATGATAAAGCCCAGAAGGACTGGGATGACGCGGCATTTTCTTTGTTAATGTCTCCTATATATTCTCTGGAGGATGACAGGTCCAGGGTCCATGAATTTCTGGATTGGTGCGCTGAAAAGGGAATAAAAGTTATCCTGCAGGATCCCCGCATTTCAATGTATCCTCAGCTCAGCAGAGGCAAAAAGGAAGGAGAGATATTCAGACTTCCCTCGTCTTATGAAGAGGATGCAGTAAAAGCCATCGAGGAATTCGGTTCCCACCCGGCAGTTTACAGCTTTTTTATAATTGATGAACCGGCCTGGAACGTTCTGGACGCTGTTATAGAAGCAGTCAACATTGTAAAAAAGCATTCAGGAAAGCTGCCTTTCGTAAATTTCCTTCCTTACAGCCCTAAAATGTATGAAAGAATTAAATTTAAAGATTACAGCAGGTATATTCAGAATTATATTGAAAAGACGGGCGTAGATGTCATCTGCTATGACTTTTATGCACAAATGACAGAAAGACAGTATGAAGATCCCGGCTACTTCGTAAATCTTCAGTACTTCAGTTCCAATTCCCGAAAACTGGGCATTGATTTCTGGAATACAATTCTTTCCACACCCCACTTCAGGTACCGCACTCCATCATATGATGACATGAGGTGGCAGGTTAATACTTCCCTTGCCTACGGAGCAAAAGGAATACTGTATTTTACATTCTATACACCGGACAATACCCATAGAAATGAAACAAATTACAGGCAGGGCCCCATTAACTGGTGGGGAGAACGTACACCGACCTTTTATCACATAAGGGATGTGAACAGGGAACTGCATCAGAGATGGGGGAACCTGTTTATGGAACTTGAGTTAAGAAAGGTCGGCCACTATCCCAAGGCTCCTGCTGAAGGACTTGAGGTTTTCGATGGCAGCGGTATTGTTAAGGATGTAGGAGTTTTAAGCGGACTTGATCCTCACATAATAGTGTCAGAGTTTACACATAAGGACAGCGGTAAGGAATATGTTTTTGCGGTTAATGCAAATCCCAGAGACTCTGTATATATTTCGCTGGGTCTTCCGGGAGTATGCGGTATTGAAAGATTTACAGTGCAAGGCAAACAATACTCCGTTCCTAACGAGATTGGTACTTTTGATTATTTCGAGACCAGACTCTGGCTTGCTCCCGGACAAGGTGAGCTGCTGGTTGTTAGAAGACCATGAGTATTGCTTTTGTCATATTTTTTAACAAAAAATAATCTTATCTTTCAAGGGGGTTAAATGCTATGCCGGTAATGCAAGCAAAGGAAACAGGACTTCCGGTCGCAATAAAGAAAAAACCAAAACTTCTTCCAAAGCTCATCAAGTATAGATATCTGTACCTGATGCTTATTCCTGGCATTACACTTTACATTTTATTCTCATATGTTCCCATGTACGGAATAGTACTGGCTTTTAAGAAATTCATGTATAACAAAGGTATCCTGGGCAGCCCGTGGGTAGGACTTGATAACTTTGTCTACATCATGAAAAACAAAGATTTCTGGAATGCTTTCAAAAATACGCTGATCATTTCTTTCGGCAAATTGATTTTTGGATTCCCTGCACCTATTATACTGGCTCTGCTGTTAAATGAACTCAGGAGCCAGAAATTCAAGAGGACAATACAGTCGGTATTATATCTTCCTCACTTTCTTTCGTGGATTATAATCTACGGCATAGTGTTTAATCTCGTTTCTGCCACATCAGGAGTCACGTCAAAAATACTCATGCAGTATTTCGGTATCAGGCAGGTTGCTATTTTGGGAAATCCTAAATATTTCAGACCGCTGATATACATCACTTCAATATGGAAAGGTGCCGGTTGGGGTACAATAATATACCTGGCGGCAATAGCAGGAATAAATCCTGAGCTGTATGAATCAGCCATAATTGACGGAGCGAACAGGTTCAAACAGTGTATCTATATTACGCTTCCCTCGCTGAAATATGCCATCCTTGTACTCCTGATACTTGACATGGGAGGAGTTATGGATGCAGGTTTCGACCAGATCTTCAACTTCTATGATCCGGCTACTTACAGCGTTGGAGACATAATCGATACGTATGTCTACAGACTGGGTATTACCGGAGGAAGATACGAGATAAGTACGGCGGTGGGTCTGTTTAAATCGGTGATAAACTGCATCCTGCTTATAACCGCTAACCAGATAGTTAAATCGTTCGGAGAAGAAGGACTATATTAAGGGAAGTGAAGGTGAAATAATATGATCAGGCGTTCAATTGGAGAACGGATATTTGACACATTCAATGTATTATTCTTCATAATACTGGCATTCATAATGATATTTCCGCTGTGGAACGTTCTTATGACATCCCTTGTGGATGCCGGAGAATTTTATGCAAGACCTCTGATATTATGGCCCAAGAAATTGGGCGGTGGCGAAATCAGACAGGCACTTTTTACAACGGTTTCATTGACAATTGTGGGAAGCTTTTACAGCATGCTTTGTACTACTCTGCTTTCCTACTCCCTGTCCAAGAAATACTTACCCGGAAGGAATTTCTTCCTGACCATTATAATGATAACCATGTTCTTCGGCGGCGGACTTATCCCGTACTATTTGCTGATAAAAAACCTGGGTTTGATAGATACCTTCTGGGTGTTGTTCATACCCAGTGGAGTAAGCAAGACGGCGCATCAGACTTGACCGTTTTCTTCAGGATCGTATTGCCTCTTTCGTTACCTGTGCTTGCCACTTTCACCCTGTTTTACGGTGTTGGCTACTGGAACACATGGTACAGTGCCCTGCTTTTCATACAAAATCCCAAGCTGTTCCCTCTGCAGCTGGTATTAAGAAGGATGGTAGTGCAAAACGTAAGGCCGGCTGCCATGGAATTCCTGCAGAAGTATTTTGCAAAAGGTGTGATGATCGGTTCAATCAAGGGATGATTTTAACGGCACTGTAAAAGGAGAAGGGGGGTCATTTAAGACTGTGCTCAACTTCCTTTTGCAGATTGCTGTTAAGATAAATAGGTAATAAAGAAAAGGAGGAGTAAACATGAGGCTTAAATCAATGTTAGCACTGATGTTGGCTGTTTTGATGCTTGTGACAGCGCTGACAGGCTGCGGCGGGAAGAAGGAGACAGGCACTACGACAGAACAGACCACCACTGCTTCTACTCAAGCACCTGAAACAACTCAGGAGGCTCCTAAGGAAAAGAAGGTGCAGAATTTGGTGAAGATGAGATCGGTAAGAAGATATCCGACGATCTGAAGATCAAGATTGTGACAAAGCCGCTCAGCTGGGACAACGACCTGGAACAGATCAAGCTGTTCGGCGCAACTGGAACCATGCCTGATGTAATATCCACTTATACGGTGAATTCTGATATCACCCGTTTCTATGGGTGGATAGACCAGGGACTTCTGAGGGATATACCCGATGAAATGGTAGCCAAGTATCCTACGCTGAAGGGCATTTTTGAACAGAGCACTGTATTGCAGGCTGTAAAACAGCTTAAGGACGGGAAGAACTGGTTCATACCAAGACCTGAGAGTGTAAAGGACTATTACAAGGCTTCCCACAACGTATTCTATTACAGGAAAGACTGGATGGCTAACGTAGGAATAAGCGAACCCCCAAAAACTGTTGATGGGCTCTATGAAATGCTTAAAGCCTTCACATTCAACGATCCCGATAAGAACGGCAAGAACGATACCTATGGACTTACAATGGCAAACCTGAATACTATTCCATTTGCCATCTGGGGTATAGATCCGGGATTCTGGGTAGAAGAAGACGGAAAGTGGATACCCGGCTACTTCTCCGAGAAGAACATAGAACCTTTGAAATACTTCAGGAAACTGTATCAGGAAGGCTTGCTTGACCCTGAATTTTCTAAGAACGGCTGGAAGCAGGCTATTCAGAAGCTTACCACAAACACCTTCGGTGTACTGCTAAGAAACGGAGACCTGCACTGGATTAACAAGACAATACGTGACAACTGGGGCGTTGCAAATCCAGAATATGAAAACCCGTTTGATATTGTAGGAATTCTGCCTCCTCTGGCAAAAGACGAATCGTCACAACCTCAATGGCCTATCTTCCTGTCAACCGGTGGAAGCGAAATCAGCAGCCAGGTTGATGACGAGAAGCTTGACAGGATCCTCGAACTCTATGAGTACCTGTTGAGACCTGATGTAAGAGAGATGCTTGCATACGGAATTGAAGGCGTCGATTACAAGAAGGACGGCGACAAGATCATTCGTGAAATTGACCCTGAAACAGGCGAACCCGTCATGTCTGAATGGGTAAGAAGCCAGTTCAATCCTCTTGCAATGAACGTAAATATAGCAATAAGCTATGTTTCCACTCCGGCAAAAGACATAACCAATATCCAGTGGAACGATGCATTCACTCAGATCGTTATCGGCACCGAAGATGTAGAAGCAATGTTCAACAAGTTTATTGAGGACAGCATGAACCAGGGTATGGCTACTGCAATTGAAGAACTGAATGCAAAAGTTAAGGAACTGGGACCCGTACCTTTCCAAGGGTACGGGAGTTTTAAGGTATACCCGAGTTTAAGGTATACCCGGGTTTAAATGTCATCTGTTAATTCGGTTACGTAATTATCCGTCAATACAGTTACGGAATTTTAAGATTACAGGCTGTAAATGCTAAGCTTATTGGCTGGGAATTTTAAGACTTCTGGCTACAAGTTACGTAAGACTCTTGACAAAATTGAACTATTTTGTATATTATTCTCTAGGAAGTAAACTGTATCACGATCAACGGACAACTGGTTGCTCGCTTTAATTATCACTTCAGATAAAGACATTCTTAGGTTACATATCGTAATAATATTGAAATGTTATGCTTCAATGATTCATACTATTCGAACTTCGTGTTTTAGTAATTAATACAGTCAGAATTTTTCTTCAATGATTTTAATGTTTAATATCTTGATGCTTTGGATATTTAATGCCTGATTTGGTATTTTGATGTTTAAGGCTTAGTTTTTAACGTTAAATTATTAATTTTATATGAAAAAGAAATACTGAAAACTTAAAAATCATATTGAAGCGTTAATATTTTGATTTTACGTGCGTGCCACTTTCTCCGCTGTGTGCTTATCAGCCCTGCAAAGGAAATTGAAAAGCTGGACTGTTTAAAGGGCTGGAACGTTTTCAGTTCGCCTCTGCAGGATGCTGTTAAGATATTAATAAAATAATTAAATAATCAAAAGG
>JAMNYG010000049.1 GCA_023622945.1 Bacillota bacterium
GATGAAGGCAACAAAAAGGCCATGCTTTTGAGAAATCTGCTTGCTGAACCCAGTAAATTTCTTGCAACAATTCAAATAGGTATAACTCTTGCAGGGTTTCTTGCAAGTGCCTTTGCATCAGATACATTTGCCGACGAACTGATAGCCCTGTTCAGGAAGACGGGGGTTCAGGCTCCCGAAGCAGCTCTTAAAAAAGTATCCATGATTATCATCACCCTGATACTGTCATATTTTACTCTGGTATTAGGGGAACTGGTACCCAAAAGGATCGGCATGAAAAAAAGCGAAAAAATTTCAATGATGGCAGCAAGACCCCTGACCTTACTTTCGTATGCAGCATCTCCTTTTGTAAAGCTTCTCACATTTTCAACAAACTCCGTAGTAAAACTATTTGGCATCAATCCACATGATAATGACAAAGAGGTAACCGAAGAGGAAATCCGCATGATGGTGGATGTGGGCGGGGAGAAAGGGGCCATAGATGAAAGCGAAAAGGAAATGATCAATAATATATTTGATTTCGATAATAAAACCGTTGCGGATATCATGACCCACAGGACGGATATAGTTGCCCTCCCGGTGGAAGCAGGCCTTAAGGAAGTAATGTCAGTTGTCAACGAGGAGAAGTTTTCAAGGTTTCCGGTTTATGAGGGCACCATTGATAATATCATAGGAGTGTTACATATAAAGGACCTAATGTCTTATATAAGTCATGAAAAGGCTGAATCCGATTTCTGCCTCAGGGAACTGATAAGACCCCCATACAATGTGCCTTCATCCAAAAAAACCGATGAGCTTTTCAGAGAACTGCAGACAAACAAGACCCATATGGCCATTGTCATTGATGAATACGGAGGAACGGCAGGAATAGTCACCATAGAAGACCTGATGGAAGAAATAGTAGGCAATATTTTAGATGAATATGACGAAGAAGAAAAAGACATTGAAAAAATTGATGAAAATACCTATCTGGTTAACGGATCCGCTGAACTTGATGCTGTAAAGGAATACCTGGATGCTGAGCTTCCTGTGGGCGAATATGAAACATTAAGCGGTTTTGTCATAGGCCAGCTGGGAAGAATCCCTGAACAGGGTGAAAAGCTTGAAATAGAATTTGGAGGATTTGTGTTTAAGGTAGAAGAAATTGACGAAAAAAGAATTTCGAAGATAAAGATATGTAAAGCTTGTTAATTGTTATCATATCAGATTTATTTTGCAAGTTTTTTATATTAAATTTACATATAAGAAGAAATTTATAAGGAAAAGAAGTATATAAATAAATTTCCCGATTGCTGATTATTGCCACAAAGGTTCAATTTTACCAATATTGCAGGATTTTCCGTCCAATTGACAAATGGAAATCAAAATCGTATAATTTTGTACTATAAGCTAGAAGTATTGTGTTTTTAATTGCGGGTTTTGCTTTATTTTTATATTTATTTATTGCTTTAGCACTTCATCGTAATGAATGTTTTTTTTTGGGGGTGACAGTTATTGGGGGCTTATTTATTGAAAAGAATTGCATCTGCAATTGTAACGATGTTTTTGGTTTCAACCCTGACGTTTTTCCTGATGCACCTTGTTCCGGGCGGTCCTTTTCTTGCTGAGAAGGCTCCTTCTGAACAGACATTGAGAGCGCTGGAGAGAAAGTATGGGTTGGATAAGCCATTAGGTGTACAGTATATTAATTATATGAAAGGGGTTATCCGGTTTGATCTTGGACCGTCAATCAAACTTCGCGGTCGTACTGTCAATGATATAATCAAGACCGGATTTCCTGTTTCGGCAAGACTGGGCGCAATAGCCGTACTGGTTGCCGCAGGTGTGGGAATACCGTTAGGTTCTGTTGCGGCGTTAAAGCGAGGATCATGGATTGACAATGTAATAATGTTTTTCTCAACCATGGGAATTGCCGTCCCAAGTTTCGTTGTATCTACCGTACTTATGTATTTCTTTGGAGTGAGTCTTAATATTTTGCCGACATTTGGTTTAAGTTCGCCAATTCATTATATTTTGCCGGTAATATCCCTGTCTTTTTATCCGACGGCATATATTTCCCGCCTGATGCGCTCAAGCATGCTGGACGTTCTGGGACAGGATTACATGCGCACCGCTAAAGCAAAGGGTGTATCACAATTAAAGGCCCTGTTCAAGCATGCATTGCGTAATGCCATACTGCCGGTTATTACCTACCTGGGACCATTGCTGGCATATATACTTACGGGAAGCTTTGTTGTTGAGAAGATTTTTACAATCCCCGGATTGGGCAGTCAGTTTATAAGTTCCATTACAGACCGTGATTATCCTCTTATCATGGGACTTACCATATTCCTTGCATTTTTGCTTATAACGATGAATCTGCTTGTGGATATAGCATATAAGCTTGTGGATCCACGGATTAAACTGAAATAGGGGGAGAGGAGCAGAAAAATGAGCACAAAGAAGAACCCTTTGAGCTTTCATTTGGACGTGGATGATTTTTTGCCGGCTGAAGAAAGTGAAAAGCAGAGCATGGTCATTATGCGTGAAAGTGTAAGCTTTTGGAAGGATGGATTCCGCAGGCTTAGGAAAAACACTCTGGCGATGATTTCTCTGGGCGTCATCATATTCGTCATGATCTTTGCTTTTGTACTGCCGGAAATTTATCCTTATTCATATGAGCAGCAAATCAGGGAAAGCGAGAACCTGGGAATAATGCAGTATTCCCAGGCTGAGCTTGAGCGGATACAGGCAGGCGAAAAGGTCTTTCCTCATATTCTGGGAACAGACAGCCTTGGCCGTGATATAATGGTCAGGCTGATGATGGGGAGCAGGATCTCGCTTCTGGTCGGTATCGTTGCAAGTGCGATAATTCTGGTAATAGGATCTTTATACGGCGCCATAGCAGGATACTTCGGAGGGAAAGTAGACCTGATAATGATGCGCATTGTAGACATAATATATACTGTACCCGATATTCTTATAATCATATTGCTTTCGGTTACACTTAAGCATCCGCTTAAAAGACTTGCAGCAAATGTTTCGGCTTTTGCATGGATTGAAACGGTAGGAGTAGGACTTATCAGTATATTCATAGTGTTTGCTTTGCTGTACTGGGTAGGCATGGCCCGAATAGTGCGAGGCCAGATACTGGCGCTGAAGGAACAGGAATTTGTTACCGCAGCAAAAGCACTGGGTGCGTCCCACAGCAGGATTATCAGAAAACATCTTTTAACAAACTGTATAGGTACACTGATAGTTACGACAACCCTTCAGATACCTTCTTCAATATTTACCGAGAGTTTTCTGAGCTTTATGGGCCTTGGAGTATCAGCTCCCATGCCAAGCCTCGGCTCAATGGCTGCCCAGGCGATAAGCGGTATACAGTCATACCCCCATCGTCTGATGGCCCCTGCTGTCATGATAAGCCTTATCATACTGTCGTTTAACCTTTTTGGTGATGGTTTGAGGGATGCTTTTGATCCCAGGTTGAAGAATTAGAAAGGGGGGAAAAGGTTGAGTAACGTTCTTTTGGATGTTAAAAATTTAAGACTTTCATTTTTTACGCCTGCAGGTGAAGTGAAGGCCGTCAATGACGTTTCCTTTACCATGAATGAAGGAGACGTTCTAGGAATTGTTGGAGAGAGCGGCAGCGGCAAGTCGGTTACCGCCTATTCCCTCATGGGACTGGTACCTTTCCCCGGCAGGATTATTGGAGGAACTATTGATTTTAACGGTCGTCGCATAAATGAGATGACAGAAGCGGAAATGCGCGATATTCGCGGGAATGAAATAAGCATCATATTTCAGGATCCCATGACTTCGCTGAATCCGGTGTATACAATTGGAAATCAGATAATGGAGGCAATCCTTCTGCACACTGATTTAAATAAAGAGCAGGCTTATAACAGGGCGATTGAACTTCTGACCCTGGTTGGCATAAATGAACCCAAAAAAAGGCTCAGGCAGTATCCTCATGAACTTTCGGGCGGTATGCGCCAGAGGGTGATGATTGCAATAGCTCTGGCCTGCGAGCCTAAACTGCTGATTGCCGATGAGCCTACAACGGCGTTGGATGTAACCATACAGGCTCAGATACTTGAGCTGATGCTTGAATTGAAAAGAAAGATCAACATGTCCATAATCATGATAACCCATGATTTGGGGATTGTTGCTAACATGTGCCAGAAGATCATGGTCATGTACGCAGGGAAAATCCTGGAATACGGTACGGCTGAGGATATTTTCTATAATCCGAAGCATGAATATACAAAGGGACTATTAAACAGCATTCCCAGGCTGGACAGCCAAAAGCATGAGAAACTTGTCCCCATCGAAGGAACACCCGTAGATATGCTGAACCCGCCTTCCGGATGTCCTTTTGCTCCCCGCTGCAGAAAGTGTATGAAGATATGCCTCAAAAAGATGCCGGAATACACCACAATCAGCCAGGACCATTATTGTGCCTGCTGGCTGCTGCAGAAAGAAATGATTGAGGCATCGACAGGGGGGAATGTCAAATGAGTAAATTACCAAACAAAATAACGGAATATCCTGACCCAACTCCCGGAGCACTGGTGGAGATCCAGCATCTCAAGCAGTATTTTCCGGTTGGAGAGGGACTGTTTAAGCGAAATTATATAAAAGCGGTAGACGATGTTTCCTTTTACATCAAAAAAGGGGAAACCCTGGGACTTGTGGGAGAGTCGGGATGCGGCAAAACTACTGTGGGAAGGACTTTGCTGCGTCTTTATGAACCAACCGACGGAAGGATACTGTATGACGGAGAGGACATCACCCATGTGGATATGCTTCCGTACAGAAGGAAGATGCAAATAGTGTTCCAGGATCCGTTTGCATCCCTGAATCCCCGCATGACGGTAGGGGACATTATAGGGGAACCGATAGATATTCATAAACTGGCATCCAACAAAAAGGAGCGCCAGGAGAAAATTATACAAATGCTTGAAAAGGTAGGTCTTAACAGCGAGCATGCCAACAGGTATCCTCATGAGTTTTCAGGCGGTCAGCGCCAGAGGATAGGTATTGCACGTGCTCTTGCAGTAAACCCTGAATTTATAGTTTGCGATGAACCTATTTCTGCACTGGACGTTTCAATTCAGGCGCAGATTATAAATATGTTTGAAGAGCTCCAGGAAGAAATCGGTCTGACCTATTTGTTCATAGCTCACGACCTGTCGGTGGTCAAACATATAAGCAACCGTATAGGGGTTATGTATCTTGGGAAACTGGTAGAGATTGCTGAAAGCTATGAACTGACCTTCCACAGCGCTCACCCGTATACCAGGTCGCTGATTTCAGCCATACCGGTGCCGGACCCTGTTGTGAGCCGCTCAAGAAAACGCATAATCCTGGAAGGCGATGTACCAAGCCCGCTAAATCCTCCCAGCGGATGCCGTTTCCGCACCCGCTGCCCGTATGCCGACAAGCTGTGTGAGGAACAGGAGCCTGTACTTCGTGAGATTGGAAGCGGCCATTATGCAGCATGTCATCATTTGGACAAGGTAGGCAGCTAGGACAATCCTGGAAAGAAATTTTACTTTTTCTACTATACGTATTATGTAAAATGTGTTATTATTATGAATTGCAATAGCAAAAAATTGTGATATAGGATAATTGTGATAATAATTTATCATGATAAATTAATAAATTTAAATATTAAATAATGATAAATCGATGCAAATAAATCACCTTAAGCTTTTATCCGGTACAAACTTTTACACTT
>JAMNYG010000036.1 GCA_023622945.1 Bacillota bacterium
TGCATTGATTATGCAAAGGAAAACAATATAACCTTCATTCTGGAAAACCATGGAGGAATTCCTGTCACAAGTAGTGAGATGCTGGAGATACTCAATGCCGTCAATTCACCTTATCTGAAAGTAAACTTTGACATAGGCAACTTCCTGGGTTCAGGAGGAGAAGATCCCCTTCAGGCAGCGGAAAAACTGTATCCCTACGTAGATCATATACATGCAAAGGACCTGGTGAAGGAAGGGGACGAGTATGTTTCATGCGTAACCGGAGAAGGCATAGTACCCATAAAGGAATGCCTTGCCCTCTTTAAGGAAAAGGGATTTAACGGTTATGTTTCACTGGAATATGAAGCCTGGAAGACTTGCGAATCGATGGTTGGAGTACCCAAGAGTTTAGAATATCTCAAAAAAGTACTTAAAGAAATTTAAAAATTCAGAAAGTACTTAAGGAAATTTAAAATTGCGGCAATAATTCAATGCTTGAAATTGCGGCAATAATATAAAGCGTGAAAATCGGCAATCATATCAAGGGCTGGATTTACGCACCCTGTATAAGGTTAAACCATGTACCGCAGATACAAAATCACATAAAGGACTGCAACGGTGTTATAGTTGCAGTCCTTTTGTTCAATTGCTACGCACTCTCAAGAGTTCATAGTAATCAAGTACTATGTACTCTCAAAAGATTTTGCCCCTATCGGATCCGGATTATCAGGTTTAAACTGCTATTATTTTCAGGTGTAAGCGGCCCTGTTTATAGGATGTTAGCAGCTATGTTAATATATCAGTTACACATGTGCCCGGTCTTTTCTCAGGTTTTTCCGGATGTTGACAAACTTCTGTAAATGCTGGGGGCCAGCCCGGTTTCTTTTTTGAAAACCTTGTTAAAGTAAGTGGTATCATTAAAACCGACGGAAAAGCAAATTTCGCTTATGGTCATGGAGGTTTCAAGCAGAAGTTCACATGCGTTTCTGATCCTTAGGTTGTTTACGTATTCCACAAAGGTTTTTCCGGTCATCTGCTTAAAAAGATGTGAGAAATAAGGCTGTGACATCATGGCAATTTTACAGACTTCATCTATATAAATCTGCCTTGTATAATTTTCATGTATGAATTGTATTGCTGAATTAATGGCATCCCTGTACCTTTCAAACAATTCATGGTTATCCTCATTTACGTCCTGTTTCTCATATTCCCTGGCTATAATGGCCAGTAACTTCAGCAGATCCGCTTTTATATTCAGTTCATAGTATTTTTCCTTGTTTCGATACTCTTTAAGCATTTCCGTCATAAGAGTTTCCACTTTTTCCTGTGTAAGCCCGGTGAGCTGAAGCCTTGGCCTTACTTTATCCGTGGAAACGAGAAACGGCTCAAGGTATGCAAAATCGAAGAGAGAGCTTTTGCAATTGTTCTTTGGTATATTGCTGTTTATAAATTCTGCTGAAAATTCACATCCTATTATCCTCACCGAATTCCCTTTTTCAACTGTTACTTCATGGGTAACAAAGGGCGGAAGCACAAATATGTTTCCTTTGGTGAGCGTGTGAGTCTTACCGTTAACAAGATGGCTGCAGCATCCGTGCATGACATACCATATCTGGATATAATCATGGGTGTGCTCAGCGGCATTCCCTTGATGGTTGGAAATGGAATATATTTTAAAAGGAAAATCCTTAGGAAACATATCCTTCGCCAAAAAGGTGTAAAACTTCTTTTCCTGTACGGGATTGCAGTTTCTACGCTTATCAAGACACATTTTTCAATTTGAGCCCCCTCTTGGATACATGTCCACATATTAATTATATAATAAATCAACGTAAAGGTTAACAAGAGTTAAAATAAAATGTAAATAAAAATATAACAAAAATGTAAATAAAACCAAAAAAGCAACTGTTAAGCTTATCTTAACAGTTGCTTTTACGAAGGTACAAATTTTCTGGTGATTAAAATCCCAAAAAATAAAACTTAGAGAATGCCTGCTCCGCTATCTTTGTCAACATACAATAACGCATTATCATGGGTTCTTAAAATTGTAGCCGGGCAGGATTCATTTATTTCGCCCTTTATAGTTCTTGTTACGGCTTCAGTTTTGGTTTTACCGGGTACCATGCAGAATATATACCTACCCTTCATCAAAGCAGGAATGGTAAGTGTTATGGCATGGGTAGGAACATCTTCAATTTTGCTGAAACATCCGTCATTTACCTGCTGCTGTCTGCATGCTTCTTCAAGTTCTACTACCTTGACCATTTTTTCATCGTTAAAGGACGCAACCGGCGGGTCATTGAAAGCTAAATGGCCGTTCTCGCCGATTCCTGCACAAACGATATCGGTAGGAAACTTTTCCAAAAGGTTTGCATATCTCCTGCACTCTTCCTCGGGATCTTCAGCGTTTCCGTTGAAAGAGTAGAAAGCTTTGAAATTCACTTTGCTGACAATCCTGTCCCTCAGGAAATTGGCAAATCCCTGAGGTGCATCTTTGTCGAGGCCTATATACTCATCCATATGGAATGCATTTACTCGGTTCCACTCTATTCCTTCCATTCTTACCAAGGCTTCAAAGAACTCGTTCTGTGACGGAGCTGAAGCAAATATGATATTTACCTCTTCTTTTTCTTTAAGCAAGCGTTTAAGCATATCGGACATTTCCTTTGCTGCCTGCTCACCCAATTCCTTTCTGGTCTCAAATACCTTGACCTTCAGCTTCCCGGCCGAAATTTCTTTGATTATACTCATTTGATCTCCTCCAATTATGCATTTTTTCTTGCATGTATCATTATAGCACAAGTTTAAAAATAGTAAAGTCGCAGGATCTCCTTCAAAAATTATATGCAAACGTAAAGGGACACTCCTCTGCAGGAAGTCTTGCTCCGCTGTCTGAGGAATGTCCCCTTTTGATAAAGGTTTGGTGAGCCATCCGCGACTCGAACGCGGGACACCTTGATTAAAAGTCAAGTGCTCTGCCTACTGAGCTAATGGCCCAAAAATAAGCTTACGTGCACATACTGTACACATATTCATATCTATATTGCTGAATTTCGTGCTGCAACTTCAGCACAGGTCTTAATGATACAACAGGGTTGACGGTTTTGTCAACCCCTTTTTAAAGATTAAAGTCTAATCCACTACAATTGTCTGTTCCCTGTCCTTTCCAACTCCAATCAGCTTGATTTTAACTTCTGCGATTTCCTCTATTCTGGACAGATACCTCTTGGCATTTTCAGGAAGATCTTCATACCTTCTGACATTTGATATATCTTCATTCCAACCGTCAAATTCTTCATATACCGGTTCGCACTTTGCCAATTCCTTCAGGCTTGCCGGAAAGTCCAATGTTATTTTCCCGTCTTTCCGATATGCCGTACAAAGCTTAATCTTCTCAAGCTTGCCTATAGTGTCCACATGGTTAATCGCAAGCCACGTTAACCCGTTGATTCTTGCAGCATATCTTATCATTACCATATCAAGCCAGCCGCATCTCCTCGGCCTTCCTGTGGTAGTACCGTATTCCCAGCCCAGGTCGCGTATTCTGTCGCCTATCTCGTTTTTCTGCTCTGTCGGGAAAGGCCCTGCACCTACTCTTGAGGTATAGGCTTTCATCACTCCATATACTTCGTCTATATATAAAGGCGCTATGCCTGCACCGATGCAACCCCCTCCTGCAATGGGATTGGAGGAAGTCACATAGGGATATGTCCCAAAATCCAGATCAAGTAATGTTGCCTGGGCTCCTTCCAGCAGCACATCCTTGCCTGACCTGATTGCGTCAAAAAGCATTGAATTGGCATCGGCCACATACTTTTTAAGAATGTCGGCATACCCCAGGTACTCCTCGATAACGGTTTCAGCATCAAAGCCTTTTCCACCGTAAACTTTCTCTATTATCAGGTTTTTGACCTTAAGGTTTTCTCTCACTTTTTCTGCAAAGGTATCCGGATCAATGAGGTCACACATCCTTATACCGCTTCTTTCGGTTTTGTCAGCATATGCAGGTCCTATGCCTCTCTTGGTAGTGCCGAGTGATTTTTCGCCCCTGAAATTTTCCTGCAGTTCATCCAGCAACTTGTGATATGGCATTATTACATGAGCCCTGTCACTGATTACCAGGTTTTCGTCAGATATTCCCTTCTCTTTCAGCTCACTGATTTCCTTTATAAGCACGGCAGGATCTATTACCACTCCGTTCCCTATGATGCATAACTTGCCTTTATGCAATATTCCTGAAGGTACCAGATGAAGTGCATATTTCACTCCGCCCACTACTACTGTATGTCCTGCATTATTACCTCCTGAAAACCTTACTACAACATCTGATTCCCTTGCCAGCATATCAATATATTTACCTTTCCCCTCATCCCCCCATTGGGTTCCGACTACCACTCTTACAGCCATTCTTTCTGCCCCCTGTTCTGCACATAATATCCCTATAGATGATAACAGATTTCAAGTCTTAAAACAATAAAAAGCCGAATATTTTTATGAAAATTATTAATAATGTTCGGCTTTTTATTGCAAAAAAATAAGACCGTGGGGTCTTATTTTATTCTTTTGTTGCAAGATAATCATTTAATTCCTTAACCAGCTCATCAACATCTATTCCATGTACTGCACAGGCTTCTTCAAGGCTTTCACCTACAGAAGAAGGACATCCCAGGCAATGCATGCCGGCATTTAACAGTATCGGAATAGTGCCTTTGTCCAGTTTAAGAATGTCAGCTATAATCATGTCACGGGTTACCTTTGCCATATTTTTCGCCTCCCTTACAATAATACGGATATTCAATCTCCATCAAAACAGGATTTATGTATCCGTTTTAATTGAAAAATGCATACATTACTCCAATAGTATACACTACATAACAAAAAAAATATACCCCTAAATAATTCACTACAAACATTCCAAACGATATTTAGCTTTTCCGGTTTCATATAAATTGTTTCCCTGGCTGTCAATTATAACAATGGCAGAAAAATCCTTTACAGTAAGTCTTCTGATTGACTCAGGTCCAAGCTCCGGAAAAGCCACCAGTTCCGACTCAACAATGCTGTTTGCAATTAAGGCTCCCGTACCTCCTATCGCGCCAAAATATACCGCACCATGCTTAACCATTGCATCAATTACCTGCCTGCTGCGCAATCCCTTGCCTATCATCCCTGCAAGACCCTTTTCAATAAGCCTGGGAGCATATGCGTCCATCCGGCTGCTGGTGGTAGGACCGGCAGAACCTATAACTTCACCGGGTCTTGCAGGACAGGGACCCACATAATATATGATCTGATCCTTAACGTCAAAGGGCAGGCTCTTCCCCTCACTCAGCATGGCCACCATTTTCTTGTGAGCAGCGTCCCTTGCGGCATAGATCACTCCGTTAATTCTTACCGTATCTCCGGCTTTAAGTTTACCAAGCACATTTCTGTCTACGGGAGCAGTTATATCATAGTGCATATCAGAACCTCCCTAATAATTCTTCGTTTTTCTCACATATAATCACTCAATCACAGATTTTCATCTTTTTCAAAACAAGCCATATGGACATATATTGTATTGCTCCAATAAAGATTATATAAAAACGTAAGTATTACAATTCAGCTTCGGCATGTCTTGTGGCATGGCAGCTTATATTCACCACCACGGGAAGTCCTGCAATGTGGGTGGGATA
>JAMNYG010000031.1 GCA_023622945.1 Bacillota bacterium
GAAAACTATATCAGGAGAGAAAGACGCTACGGTTCTTTCAGCAGGAGCTTCTACGTAGAGAACGTTAAGAATGACCAGGTAACAGCAAAGTACAACAACGGCGTGCTTACAATTATACTTCCCAAGGAGAAAGAGGGAAGGCGCAAGAGCTATAAAATAGACATACAATAAAAAGAGAAGGATACAATAAAAAGCCAGAATAAAACAAGACTATAAAAGAGGCAAACAACCATATAAAAGACGCAAGAATGGAACAGAGACGCTGCCGTAGAACAGACAATCAAACACATAACAGACACTCAGACACAAAACAGACAAAAAGAACACGAAATAGGCACACCATCATAAAACAGAAAAAAAGGACGGGCACATGCCCGTCCTTTTGTTCAGTTGATAAACGCAATCAGAGCAGGTGGCCATATCCGGTGGTATTTAGTCCATAAAAGCCATGTTTGTAAGCTTTATTTTTTCAATTTTTGAATCAGGCTTTATTTCCCCATTGATCATGGTCCCGTCTTCTATATCCATATCAAATATTATCAGTGAACCGTCTTCCGCTTCGAACCACCCCTCAAGCTTATCGTTGCTGTGCCTGCTGACCGGTGTTTTATATTTTGAACGGTACTTTTCAAAGGCAAATTCTGCCGTATCTCCCACCTTGACACCGGATTCGGTTTGCAGGTCCGGAGTGGTGCATTCAATTTCCAGTATTTTGCCGGAATCTTTACCTATCACAAATTCAATGCCCTTGTCATAAGTCCATTTATAGAAGCTTTCGCCAAAATAGGCATCTACATCGATATATTCCTCTTTGTAATCACTGCCCAGAAGGCTTGTGATTTTATCCTTAGGATCACCTACTGCCAGGCCTCCTATGCTGAAAAACGCTTTCTGTCCTGTTCCGGTATTTTCAGAACCGTCGGTTTGGGCGTTGTTTTCCTGTGAGGTGCTGTCATTGTCGTTTTCAACATCTTCAGCATTTTCAGCATCTTTTCCGGCTTCATCAGGGTCTGTATCTGTGGATTGTTTATCATCCACAGCATTGGTTTCATTTTTGCCGTTGGTATCAGGTGCCTTGATGCTACAGCCCGCGGTAAGGGATATAACTGACAGGACAAGAATTAATGCCAATATGATTTTTTTATACGTGTATTTAAGCATATAGATCATCTCCATTCCGTATTGATCATTTTGAAAATGTATTGGTTCTTTAAAAATCGGCACTGATTTAGCCAACGTAAAATTAAACATAAAATTCAGACATGCATCATAATATTAGACGCAAGATATAGAAGAATGGTTTCGTTGATCTTGCCGGATACAGCAGCGCAATATTTGTATGTTTATTGACGGTGCAAAGTGTAAATGTTATGCTTTTTTTGGAGAATGCGGCAAAGATGGAGGTGCCCTTATGAAAAAGCTTTGCGTGATAGGAAGCCTTAATATGGATCTGGTGGCATCGGTGGACCGCTTTCCGAAGCCTGGAGAGACCATTATTGGAAGGGAATTTGGTACATATCCCGGAGGTAAGGGTGCAAACCAGGCTGTAGCGGCAGGCAGGCTTGGAGCTGATGTGCGCATGGTGGGTAAGGTGGGAGACGACCTTTATGGCAGGCAGTACCTGCAGATTTTAAAGGAAAATGGAGTTGATGCTGAGGGCGTGGAAGTTGAACCCGGCATATCCTCGGGGGTTGCCGTTATTGAGGTGGATGGAACGGGGGAAAACCATATTGTAATCATATCGGGGGCTAATGGAAAGGTAGACAGGAAATACATAGATCGAAAGCTGGAATACCTGATGGAATGCGATATTTTTCTCTTTCAGCTTGAAATTCCCCTGGATACCGTAATGTATGCAATGAAGCTGTTGAAGTCTGAAGGCAAGGTGGTTATATTTGATCCTGCGCCTGCATCAAGACTTCCCGATGATATTTTCCCTCTTGTCGACTATATAACTCCCAATGAAACCGAGCTTCAGGTCATAACAGGCGTAAACGTAGCAGAAGAGAACGATATCCGCAAAGCTGCCAATCAGCTTTTGGAAAAGGGCGCAGGTGTTGTTGTCGCAAAGGTAGGGAAAAACGGAGCATATATAGCTGAACGAAACGGTTTCACTCACATACCCGGCTTCATTGTGCCGGTTGTTGATACCACGGCTGCAGGGGATTCCTTTAACGCAGGACTAGCTTTTGCACTTTCAGGGGGAAAGACACTTATGGAAAGCGTCAGATTTGCAAATGCAGTAGGTGCGCTGTCCACCACAGCCAAGGGCGCTCAGGGTGCCATGCCGCATCTCAGGGAAGTGGAAGAGTTAATCTCCAGGGTTGGCTCAAATGTTGTTTTGTAGCATATCGTTTACTTCTAAGCCGGCACAACGCGTTGATTTTATCAAAATACAGGCAGGTCAGGTCACAGGATGGGCAGGTTGCTGGGAGAATGGTTGTCCTTTTGCAGGGAGTCCATGATCTCACACAGCTTTGCAATGCCTTCTTCAATCTGCTCCCTGTACACTGCGGCAAAGCTTAAACGGATATTGTAGAGGTTCTGGGGGTGACTTCCGCTGTAGAAAATCCTTCCCGGCGCAAACAGAACTCCTGCTGCTGCGGACCTGTTGAATAAGCTTTCTGTCCACGACCTGTAGTCCACATTGAGCCATATATTTAGTCCCCCTCCGGGCTTTCTATACCCGACGCTGCCGGGCAAATGCCTGTCCAGTGCGTTGATCATGGTAAAATATCTCTCTTTGTAAACATTGTACATAAAGTTCCAGTGCCTGTTCCAGAAACCTTTTCTTATATAAAGGTCGAAAGCCCTCTGAATTAAGCCCGAGGTAGATATATCCGTGGTGTGTTTGGCTTCCAGAAGGTTGCCATGGAAGCGTTCAGGTACAAGCATGAATCCCAGTCTCAGTCCGGGCATAAATATCTTGGAAAAGCTCTTGATAAATATTACCCTGCTGTTTTTGTCCATGGCCTTGAGAGGGACGTATTTTCTGTCTTCGAAATCCAGGTCGCTTACATAGTCGTCTTCTATAATATAGACATCGTATCTGTCTGCAAGATCAAGAAGCGCCGACCTTTTGCCAATGGAATATGAATAACCTGTAGGGTTCTGAAATGTAGGAATGGTATATATCAGCCTGGGCCTGTACTTTTTCAGGCTGTATTCAAGTATGTTGAGATCAGGGCCGTCTTCTTTCATTTCAACGTCAACTATCTCGGCCCTCCTGGAATTAAACACTGCAATGGCACCTGTATACGTGGGGCTTTCGGTAATTATATAGTCTCCCTGGTGTAAAAAAGCCTTGGAAATGATGTCTATGCCCTGCTGAGCGCCTGATATTATCATCATGTTCTCAGGTTTGCAGGGTATGCCGTTTTCTTTGAGCATATCGCAAAGGCATTCCCTTAGCGGGATGTAACCCTGGCTTTCATGGTATCCAAATGCGCTGCCCTTATCGCGATCCAGCACCTCGTTGATGGCGGCCTTGAAATCTTCTACGGGGAAAGTGTCAGGTGTGGGAGTTGCGCTGGCGAAATTTATTGTGCCTTCATGAATCTTGATGTTGCCTCCGCTTATTATTGCCAGGTCATCCTGGTTATACAGCTCGTCGGCCATCAGGCTGCCTGCCTGGGACCTGGTTAAGGGATTTCCGGGGAACCGGGAAACATATATGCCGCTTCCGGGGCGTGAATATACATAGCCTTCGCTCTCAAGCTGCCTGTACGCAGAAACCACGGTGACCTGATTGATTTTAAGCATGGAGGAAAGCTTGCGAATGGACGGCAGCCGGTAATCAGGAGACAGAATTCCATTTTCTATCATTTCTTTAATCTTTGAATAAAGCTGCAAGTAAAGCGGACTGTCAGAATCTTTTTTTAATGATATTTCACCAAACAGCTCCGGCATATTATTATCTCCCGTACATTTATAACTGTATCGATACAATATTATCAGAGTCCGGTTCCATTGTAAAGGTAAAGAAAAATACCAGATTATTTCAATGAAACCTGTCCAATGATATAATCAATGATATAATATTAACAATGGATAAACATGATAGCGGTGAACACTTTTAGGAATGAATTAAGGTATAAGGTATATATTAAGGTATGCATTTAAGTATACATTAAGGTATACATTTAAATATACATTCAGGCAGACATCCGGACGAAGTTGAATTCGAATACCGCCTTGCGGGAGGATAAGAATGAAGAAGATAAGAACAGGACTTTTTTTATTTCTGTCCTGGCTGGCAGTAATACTGACGGCATATATCATAATTTTGGGCATCTTTATCAGAAGCCCCAAATCCCTGGGAATTCCCGGGTATATTATGACGGTGCTTTCTTTCATACCTGCTTATGCAGGGCTTGTCGCCTATCGTTATTTAAGAAGCAGAGGCCTTTACATAAGCAAGAGAGCATATATCATCGCTGTTTTGGTTCTTACCGCAGTGCCGAGGCTTGTATGGGTGATACTGGTACCAACAGAGCCTTTTTCTGATTTTCTCCATTTTCACAACTATGCCGTAAACGCGAGCAAAGGTATGTTCAGGGAGTATTTTGAGCAGTTCACGGTGTTTCCCTTTAAATTCGGGTACGGACTTTTTGTAGCCTTAATTTACAGGATTTTCGGTGTAAGCCTTTCAGCGGTAAGGTATACCAATGCATTTTTGTCAATGGTGCTGGTTTTGCTGGTATATGAAACAGGCAGGAAGGTATTTGACGAGGAAAGTGCAAGGCTTGCAGGAATATTGTTTGCCCTGTGGCCTGCACAGATCATGTTTACTTCGGTTATGGCTTCCGAACACGTATTCATGGTGTTTTTCATGGCAGCCCTGCTGCTGTTCTATGAGATTCTGGACAATGCCGCCAAAATAAAAGCATACATACTGGCCCTTCTTACGGGTATCTGCCTTGCGGTATCCCAGGTGGTAAGGCCCATGGCAACCCTTCTTCTTGTGGTGTTTGCAATATACCTGTTCTTTTTTGCCAAGGGGGATAAAAAGCCGGTTAAGGGGATTATTAAAAATGCATCCATATTGGCTGTAATTACAGCCGGGTTTGTGATAAGCCTTCTGTCAATCAGCGCCGTTGTTTGCAGGCTGACGGGAGTACCCGTCTGGAGAGCGTCATCCGGGTATAACATGATGGTGGGAACAAACTTTGAATCCTCGGGTACTTTCAATGATGAAGACTACGAATTGGTAAAAAAATACGATTATGACTATGACAGGGTCCATGCCGAAGGGTTCAGGATAGCCATGGAACGTATAAAGTCCCGGCCTTTGCGTTTTCTTAAGCTTGTGGAAGAGAAGTTCGAGATACAATGGGCAAGTGAAGAGTACGGATATATATGGAGCACAAGGAAAATTGAAGAGACAAGCCCAACCGGCAGGATTGCAGCCTCACATCCAAGGTTTTTCATCGCAGTGTCCCAGGTATATTATATGGGGATATTGACTTTTGTTATTGCAGGATGTGTATTTGCACTCAAAAAAGGTATTTATTTGATGGTGCCACTGCTGCTGGTTTTTGAGGGGATGGTAGCTGCATATACCCTGCTTGAGGTGCAGCCCAGGTATCATTACCCGGTGGTGCCGCTTTTTCTCCTGGTTGGAGCTTACGGGATAAAAGATCATTGCAGATAATAAGTGAAGGAAACCTTGATAATGAAAGTATTTGACGGTAAGAAACAGACAAATAGCAGGCCGGTATAAATAACCGATACGGACGAAAAGGGAAGCAGGGGAAAACTGTAAATGAAAACCATTGTGGATTTAAAAAAATACCAAAAACGGGTAAATATCTTTCACATCGTAATGGTTCTGGTGTTTGCTGCAGGATTTGCCGCAAGACTGTATCTGCTTCTTAAGTACAGGAACAGCATCACCATAAACAGTGATGACCAGAACTATGTTAATTCTGCAATAATTGGAGACAGGGCAGCTGACGTATGCCGGGGATGAAAGCCCTACTGTCTTTATTATGCCTGCATTCCCGGTGTTTCTTAGTTTCATGATCCGGTTATTCGGGGTGCAGTATGGCCTTGCAGCGGCACGCCTTGTCCAGATTATGGTAAGCATGGTTGGGTGCTGGATCCTGTATCTTATTGCTGTTCGCTTTTTTACCGGCAGGTGGGTGGCTCTTATGACCTCAGCCATTTTCATGTTTTATCCTGCAGGGATAATAATGCCCAACCTGTTGTTAACCGAAACTTGGTTTACCACGCTGTCAATACTGTGCGTGTACCTGTGCCTGGTGTTCCTGGAAAAGCCTTCTGTAAAACTTGCCGTATGGCTGGGTATCTCTTTTACGGGAGCTATTTATTTCAGGCCGGTAATTGCACTGTTCCCGGTGCTGGTCTGCCTTATGCTGTTTTTTAAGAAAACCGAAATCTCATTTTTTGAGAAATTCAGGTATGCCTGCATTTGGGCTCTTGTTATGGCAACCCTCCTTTCTCCATGGTGGATAAGGAATTATGTGCATTATAAGGCGTTTATTCCTGCCACCGCATCTTCAGGAAATCCTCTTTTATACGGAAGCTACATCAATTACGAGGGCATAGTGAATGGCAACAGGCATGACTGGCCTGTAGGGAAGAACAGGTTTGAAACTGACAGGTTGCAGAGGGAAATGGCGATAAAAAGAATAAAAGACGGTTTCAGGCAGGATTTCAGGTCTTATATGTATTGGTACACCGTAGAAAAATTCAGACGCTTGTGGCGGTACCCCTTTAGCTGGTACATGCCGCCGGAGATCCATCCGGGAACTATGTTGAATTATCACAATGCCATACTGTTGATTGGATTCCTGGGAGTGGTGACATCGTTATTCATCCGCAGAAAGTTTTTGCATAGCATGGCAGTCCTGCTGTTTATAGTTTATGGCTCGGTCCTGGGCATGGTTTATGTGGCAGCTCCCAGGTACTGCTACCCTCAAATCCCGCTTCTGGTGGTTATGGGTGGTTTATTCCTGCAGGCTGCAGTGCAGTCAGTGAGAAAGGTTTTCCGGGACAAAAAATGATTTTCATGGGATATGGTTGTAAATGGTTGAATATTGTCCCTCTTAATATTACGTCTCTTAAGCGGGAGAACTGTCGTCATCTGTCCTCCAACAGCTTTTCAGCTATCGGTCACATAATCATCGGCATTATAATCAGCCCTGTAATCATCCGCCTTGTAGTTATCTGCCTTATTATCATCGGGCTTATAACCATCCGCCTTATAACAAATGAATCCCAGGAAGATTATTACTGCCGCAAGAAGCCAGAAGTAAGTCACCATCATGGGAACTTCAAATACGTTCTCCACAAGATTGTGAGTGACCACCCCTGCCATCCCGGCAAGTGCACCCTGGCAGGGACGCAGCAATTCTTTGTTTTTCATGTTTTGAAGAGCTCTGAGACACCAGCTGAGGGTGCTGTACATCAGTGCACAAAATGCGGTCAGTCCGACAAGTCCCATTTCAACGGCGGTTTTGAGGAAATAATTATCCATGTAGAAAGCGCCGGGTATGTTGTTATTCATGGCAACGGCACCGCCAAACCGCCCGAGGCCCACTCCGAATATGGGATTTTCCTTAACCATATTAAGACCTGTCAGCCACCGGATGGCTCTGCCGGCCGAAAGGCTGCTTTGCAGATACTGCGGGCTGAGCATATAAGCGATCCTGCCCCCGACAGACGGCACCAGCACCAACACCGCGATGCCGCCTATAACTGCCGGAAGGAGCAGCCTTTTGTCTATCATGAGTATGAGTATAAGAACCGCGGCTGCAAAGCCAATCCAGGCACCCCTGGAGTAGGTCACCAGAAGGCAGAGCAGCATTATCAGTGCCGATGCTGCAAAGAACAGCTTTTTGCCTTTTTTCTTCTCGGAACAGGCAAATCCTATGCATGGCGGAATGAGCAGAACCATCAAACTTCCAAGAATATTCGGGCTTCCTATTATCGAATACGCCCT